>JACMQP010000112.1 GCA_014376915.1 Ramlibacter sp. | reverse complement strand
CCGCTTCCCGGACGGCGCACTGTTCAGCGAGCAGCTGGCGGCAGGAACCTTGCGCCCGGAAGACGTCGACCGGCTGGCCTGGCTGGTGGCCGGCTTTCAGCAACGCTCGCCGCCGACCGAAGCGGCCGACGGCTTTGCTCTGCCGGAGCATCGGCGCGAGGTCGCGCTCGCCGCGCTGTACGGCGCCAGCGCTGTCGCCATGGAAGCCGAACGGATGCTGCTGCGGGAGTGGCTAGAAACCAGCGCCGTGACGCTGGCACCGCTCTGGACTGCACGCCGGCAAAGCGGCGCAGTGCGAGAAGGGCACGGCGACCTGCACCTTGACAATTTGGTGAGCCTTGCTGGCGGCGTCGAGGCGTTCGACTGCATCGAGTTCGACCCGGCGCTGCGCTGCATCGACGTCGTTGAAGAGATCGCGTTTGCGGTGATGGACTTCAGCGCACGAGGCCGCAACGACTGCGCCTTCCGGTTGCTGAACCTATGGCTGGACATTTCCGGCGACCACGCTGCGCTGCCGGCCCTGCGTTTCGCCGTGGTCTATCGCGCCCTGATCCGGGCCCAGGTGGAACACCTGCGTGCGCCGCGAAGCGCCGCAGCGCGCTGCTATTTGGAGACCGCGCTGGCCTGGACAAAGCCGGCCCAGCCGCGGCTGTCCATCACCCACGGCCTACCGGGATCGGGCAAGACCTTTGCATCGCAGGCTTTGCTTGAGCGGGCAGGCGCGATCCGGCTGCGCTCGGACGTCGAGCGCAAGCGTCTGTTCGGGCTGCGGATGCTCGAAAGCTCGAGCGACCGGCGACTGGAACTGTACGACTCCGGCGCCACGGCCCGCACCTACGGGCAGCTGTTCGCAGTTGCTCGGGGCGCATTGCACGCAGGCTATCCGGTCGTGCTGGATGCGGCCTTCCTGCGGCGTGGCGAACGCGAGCAGGCCATGCTGCTGGCGCGCGAGCTGGCCGTGCCGTTCGCCATCCTGCATTGCGAGGTGCCCCAAGCGGTTCTGCAGGAGCGCCTGCTGGCCCGGCGCAACGATGCCTCGGAGGCCGACATCGCGGTCCTCGAGGGCCTGCAGCGGGGGGCCGAGCCGCTGACGGCTGAAGAACTGAGGTACGTGGTTGCCGGGGCTTGATCGACCGGGTGGCTCAATGGGCGCCGGGCACGCCACGCGGTAGCAACACGGGCCGGGACAGCGGCGTGGAAAGCGCCGCCCGCTCCGCGTTTTCGCGGGTGATGACGTTTCGCAAGGCGCTGGCCAGGCTGCCCAGTTCGCTGGCGATCGCCGCGATAAGGTCGTCCGCGGACACGAAACCGATCACGCTGCCGTCCTCCTCGGTGACAAGCAGGCGTCGAACGCCGCTTTCCTTCATCGCACTCACCGCTTCATGGACCGAGGCGGTGGCTGCGACAGCGACCAGTGAATTGCTCGCAATCTCGCCGATGCGCGTGGCGGCGACATTCAAGTCTCTGGCCAGCACCTCGATCGCGAGGTCACGGTCGGTGACAACGCCCAGCACATGCGGCGGCTCGGCGGAGTCGATCACCACCAGGGCGCCGACATGCTGCTCGCGCATCAACGCAGCGGCATTGCGCAGCAACTCGTGGGAATGAATGGTGACGAACTCGCGTTGGCAGAAACTGGCGATCTTCATGGAGCGGCTCCGATGCGAAAACGTAATCACCGCCAACTGTCGGAGCGGTCCGCTGCAAGACCCTGCGGACGGTACCGGCCGGCTTAGTGCGCCGATCCCTGCGCGATGCGCTGGTCGAGTTCGACCAGGCCGACGCTGGTCAGGTCCAGGTCGTGCGTCGCCGACACGAGACGCGCCGTCGCCGTGCCCAGCTGCGGCTTGAGTTCACCAAGGAAGGGGCTCGACGCAAACAGCGTCAGCGAATGGAAGCGGCCCTGCTGCGCTTGCTCCTCGAGATAGTCGGCCAGTTCGCGCGCGAAGTGCAGGTGCTCCTTCTCCTTGGCGTCCAAGCGGGGCGGGTAGGATGCGCCGCCGACGCTGTGATCGGTCTTTCCCTGCCCCGCCCTGTCATCGGCCAGCTCGCTGATCTTGCTGCGGCTTTGCGGGTGGTCGAAGCTGT
>JACMQP010000111.1 GCA_014376915.1 Ramlibacter sp. | reverse complement strand
GCGAAGCCCTGCTCGACGCGCTGCAGCGGCTGAAGGCCGCCGGCAACAGCCTGTTCGTGGTCGAGCACGACCTGGCCGTGATGCGGCAGGCCGACTGGCTGGTCGACGTCGGCCCGGCCGCCGGTGAGCAAGGCGGCGAAGTGCTTTACAGCGGACCGCCGTCGGGGCTGGCGAACGTCCAGGCTTCGCAGACGCGCCGGCACCTCTTCAATCCGCCGGCCCTGCGCCAGACGCCGCTGCGCGAACCGCAGCGCTGGCTCCGGCTGCAAGGCGTCACGCGCAACAACCTGCAGGGGCTGGACGCGGCCTTTCCGCTCGGCTGCTTCACGGCCGTGACCGGCGTCTCCGGTTCCGGCAAGTCCAGCCTGGTGAGCCAGGCCCTGCCTGAACTGGTCGGCGAGCAGTTGGGGCACCAGCGTGAAACCGACGACGACGTCGATCCGCTGCTGGCCGAAGTGCCTGAAACCACCGGCGGCCGCATCGCGGCCGGCATGGAGGGCGTGCGCCGGCTGGTCTGCGTCGACCAGAAGCCGATCGGCCGCACGCCGCGCTCCAACCTCGCGACCTACACCGGCCTGTTCGACACGGTGCGCAAGCTGTTCGCCGCCACCCCGATGGCGAAGCGCCGGCACTACGATGCCGGCCGCTTTTCGTTCAACGTCCCCAAGGGCCGCTGCGAGACCTGCGAAGGCGAAGGCTTCGTCAGCGTCGAACTGCTGTTCCTGCCCAGCGTCTACGCGCCCTGCCCGGCCTGCCATGGCGGCCGCTACAACCCGCAGACGCTGGAGGTCATGCTCAATGGCAAGACCATCGCCGAGGTGCTCGGGCTGACCGTGGACGGCGCCTGCGACTTCTTCGCCGACCAGCCGGCGGTGCTGCGACCGCTTACCGTGCTGCGCGAGATCGGCCTGGGTTACCTGCGGCTGGGCCAGCCCGCCACGGAACTTTCCGGCGGCGAGGCGCAGCGGATCAAGCTGGCGACCGAGCTGCAGCGGACCCAGCGCGGCGACACGCTCTACGTGCTGGACGAACCGACCACGGGCCTGCATCCCTCCGACGTCGAGCGGCTGCTGGCGCAGCTCGATAGCCTGGTGGCGGCCGGCAACACCGTGATCGTGGTGGAACACGAGATGCACGTCGTCGCCCACAGCGACTGGGTGATCGACATCGGCCCGGGCGCCGGCGCCGAGGGCGGGCGCATCGTGGCTTGCGGCACGCCGGCGCAGGTGGCGCGCGAGACACGCAGCCGCACCGCGCCCTACCTGGCCGAAGTGCTTGCCACCGTCGCGCCAGCAGGTGCCAGCGGCCGCGCCGACAGCGATGTCGATGCAGCCGCTGTCGTATCCGCGGGGTAAAGAATGCATTCCCGCTTGTAACGGTGGGAACCCGCTGCGCCACATGGCCTCCAACACCCAGGCCGGCTTTTTTTTCAGGTTTCTTCACCGGCCTTCTTCGTCCCTCCGTGGTGCAAGCTGCGGGGGGACTTTTTCCTGCTGTCAGGCCTACGCCAGCAGCCACGTCATGGCTTCGCCTTCACGCACGAACACCGCGATCCGGGCGGCACCGTCGGGTGCCGCAGCGGCGATGTCGGCGTCGATCAGCGTCGCGTCGCCGACCAGCGCGATCTGCACGGGCGGCTCGAACACCCGCTGCAACCGGTCGCAGACCATGAATTTTTCCTCGCTTGCCGGGTCGCTGGTGACGCGGCGCAGGTCGATCAGGAAGCGGTCGAGCCTGGCCCGGCCCTGCGCCGCCTTGACCAGGTAGGCCAGACGCAGTGCGTCTCCGTGCAGCCAGCGGCCGTTCACTTCCAGACGGATGTGCCTGGACTCGGTGCGGGTGGAGACGATCAGGTTCATGGACTGCGCCAGATTGTTCTGGCTGGCGCTAGCCTAAGCGAAAATCCGGGACCGCGGGGCCGGCCGGCACCTCAAGGTGCGAGACCCAGTCCGGCCAGGTAGCTGTCGATGGCCTGCCCGCCGGTGCGCACCAGGTCGAACGCCCCGGGATCGAGCAGCCAGTTCTGGATCAGGCCGTCGACCAGCGCGTGCAAACCGTGGGCGGCGGCGGCGGCCGGAATCGCCAGCCGGTGGCCGCGCCAGCGCGCGCTGCCGCGCAAGGCCCGCTGCATCCGGTCCAGGAATTGCGAGCGGCCGGCGACACGCCTGGTCCGCACCGCCCCCATCTCGTCGACAAATTCCACCTTCAGCGTCGCGACCTCCAGCACGCGCCGGGTCTGCTCGTCCCCGGCCGTCTGCCGCAGCGCCCGCAGCACGCCTTCACGCAACAGCGGCAGCGGGTCGTCACCAGAGCGCGGTTGCTGGCCGAAGGCGCATTCCAGCGGCAGCGTCACCCGCGCCATCATGGCGTTGAACAGGTCAGCCTTGTCCGTGACGTGCCAGTAGATGGCGGCCCGGGTGGTGGGGGCCTCTACCGCGATATCGTTGAGCGAGGTGCGGGATACGCCTTTGGCCAGGAACAGGCGCTCCGCCGCATCCAGCAGGCTGGCGCGGGTGGCGAGTGCATCTTCCTTGGTGCGGCGTACCATGCTGGCTGCTCG
>JACMQP010000592.1 GCA_014376915.1 Ramlibacter sp. | reverse complement strand
GCATCTCGGTCCTGCCGATGCCGAACATGTAGGCGCCGAAAGCGCCGCCGGTGGGCGAATGCGAATCGCCGCCGACGCAGAACATGCCGGGCCGGATGTGGCCATGCTGCGGCACCACCACGTGGCAGATGCCCTGGCTGTCGTAGACATGCGGCAGCTGCTGGTCGCGCGCCCAGTCGCGCGCGATCCGCACGATGCGGCGCGACTCGTCGTCCTGCTCCGGCACGTAGTGGTCCATCACCAGCACCACCTTCGACTTGTCCCACACCTGCGCGCCGAGCGCCTCCAGCATGGGTTTCAGGCGTCGCGGTCCGGACGAGTCGTGGAACATCGCCAGGTCGACCTTGCAGGTGACGATCTCGCCCGGCGTCACCGCGCTGCAGCCAGCGGCGCGCGCGATCAGCTTTTGCGCCAGGGTCAGCTTGATGGAGCCCCCACGCTCCCCCACTGCGTGTGGGTCGCTGCCCCCCAGGGGGGCCTTCGCGCCTTCGGGCGGCCGTGCGGCGCTCACTCGTTGTGCGTTCATTCCGGCTTGGCGCCCGAATACTTCACCACCTTGGCCCAGCGCTGGATCTCGGAATGGACGAAGCGTGCGAACTGGTCCGGCGAATTGCCGACCGGCGTCGCGCCTTCGTTGGCGATCCGGCGCTGCACGTCGGGCGTGGCGATCGCCTGCCGCGCGGCGTCGCTGATGCGCTTGCGCAGCTCGGGACTCATGCGGCCCGGGCCGAACAGGCCGAACCATGCGCTCGACTCGTAGCCGGGCAGCACTTCGCCGATCGCCGGCACGTCGGGAAAGGCCGGCAACCGCTTCGGGCTGGTGACGCCCAGCGCCTTGAGCTTGCCGGCCTTGAGGTGAGCCTGCGCGTTTCCGATGTTCGCGAACATCATCTCGACCTGACCCGCCAGCACGTCCTGGATCGCCGGCGCCGTGCCGCGGTAGGGGATGTTGACGATGTAGCTGCCCGACATCATCTTGAAGGCTTCACCCGCCAGGTGCACCGAGGAGCCGAGCGAGCCGATCGCGAAATTCAACTGCCCCGGTTTTGCCCTGGCCAGCGCGATCAGCTCCTTGATGTTGTTGGCCGGCAGCGACGGATGCGCGACCAGGATCGCCGCAGAGGTCGACACCATGGTCAGCGGCGTGAAGTCGCGCTCGGGATCGAACGGCAGGCTGGGATAGAGCGACGCGTTGATTGCGTGACTGGTGAAACTCATGAGCAAGGTATTGCCGTCCGGCGGCGCCTTGGCCACCGCGTCGGCCGCGATGTTGCCGCCAGCGCCCGGCCTGTTCTCCACCACCACCACGCGGCCCAGGATCCTGCCCAGCTCGGCGGCCAGCGTGCGGGCCATGGTGTCGGTGGTGCCACCGGCAGGCGCGCCGACCAGGATGCGGACCGGCGCAGTCTGAGCGTGCAGCACGGGACTGAATGCGGCGAGCACCGCAACACAAGCGAGAACGAGAGGACGGCGTTTCATGGGGCGGGTTCCGGATTCGATGGTCTGGTTGTTACAGGCCGAGATAGGCGCGCCGCAACTCGTCGCTCCCCAGCAAGTCGGCGGGCAGGCCTGAAAAGCGGATCGCGCCGTTTTCGAGCACGTAGGCGCGGTCCACCACCTCCAGCGACTGGCCGACGTTCTGCTCCACCAGCAGCACCGCCAGGCCGCCGTCGCGCAAGGACCGGATCAGCGTGAACAGTTCTTCCACCAGCAACGGCGACAGGCCCAGCGACGGCTCGTCGAGGATCAGGAGCCGCGGCTGCGCCATCAGGCCGCGACCGATGGCCAGCATCTGCTGCTCGCCGCCGGACAGCGTGCCGGCGAGTTGCTTCGAGCGTTCGCGCAGGCGCGGGAACAGCGTGAAGGCGCGCTCGAGGTTGGCGCCGCGCTGCGTTCGGGCGCGGGTGAAGGCGCCCAGCTCCAGGTTTTCCAGCACCGTGAGGTTGGGGAAGATGCGGCGCCCTTCCGGCACCTGGATCAGGCCGGCCTTCACCACAGTGCGGTAGTGCGCGCGCGTCAGGTCGGCGCCGTCGAACGTGACCCGGCCCGACCACGCGGGAAAGATGCCGCACAGCACGTTGTTGAGCGTGCTCTTGCCGGCGCCGTTGCTTCCGAGCAGCGCCACAGCCTCGCCCTCGCCCACGTGCAGGTCGATGCCGCGCAACACTTCGACTGCGCCGTAGCCCGCATGCAGGCCTCGCACTTCAAGCAGGGACGACGCCGCGCTCATGGCACCAGCTCCGCCGCCCGCAGCCTTGCCGCCGTGCCGTGCCCCAGATAGGCCTCGATCACCTTGTCGTCGCGCGTCACCTGCGCCGGCGTCCCCTGGGCGATCAGCTGGCCCTGCGCCAGCACCCACACCTGCTGCGCCAGGTTCATGACCGCCTGCATCACGTGTTCGATCATCAGCACCGTGACGCCGCTGTCGGCGATG
>JACMQP010000591.1 GCA_014376915.1 Ramlibacter sp. | reverse complement strand
GGGTGTGGTGGTCCACCTGGTTGGGCGCCGCTTCGATGCGGGGCGGCCTGGGGTCGCCGGCCCGCGGCACAGTGGCAAGCTTCTGCGCTGGCACCGGCTTCACGGCCGCGGCGGTGGCCGGCGGCTTGGGGACCGAGGCGGGGCCGGCAGCCAGCTTGCGTTTGGCCTCCGGCGACAAGGCCTGGTACTCCTCCCATTTGGCCTTTTTGTCGTCGGCCGACAGTTGCTTGCTCTCGGCGAAATTCAGACGGGCCTGGGTCCGCTGCTGCGGGCTGAGCGCGACCCACTCGGTCATGCGGCTGTGCAGCTTCGCCTGCTCGGGCGGCGACAGCCGGCCCCAGCTTTGCGAAATCACGAGCCACTTGCGCTTTTGCGCTTCGCTGATGGTCGGCCAAACCGTCGCCAGCGGCGCCAGCGCCTGCTGCTGCGGTGCCGTCAATTCGCTCCACGAAGGGCTAGTGGATGACCTGAAGCCGCGGGCCCCGGCGCTCGCCGGGCGCGCGGCGGCAGAGGCCGTACGGGACGGAGCGGCGCCCATCGTAACCGTCGCGGTGGCACTGGCGGCCTGGGCGTGGCTGGCCTGGGGAACCGTGACCAGCCCGCCGATCAGCCAAAAGACAATGCCGGCCAGCAAAACGCCCGTCGACAGCGGCTTGGGCCTGGGGACGGGCGTTGCGATGGGAACGCGCATGGGATCCGGCGTTATTCGGTGCCGCCCGACTTGAGGAACTGGGTGAAGCCGGGGTCCGCGTAGGCGGCGGGGGGCAGGTCATCCGTCAGGATGGCTGCATCCACCTCGGCCACTTCGCTGGCGCGTCGGTCGTTCTGGACCACGTGGATGGTCACCAGACCGGCCGCAAGAACCAGCAGTGGCAGCGCCGACGCGATGCGGTTCCACCAGCTGACACCATCGTCGCCAAACCCGAGCGTGGCCGTGCCGCTGCCGGCCGCGACGACCGCCGGAACCGTCTGGGCCGTGACCAGCCTGCGCCTGGCCATGGCCTGGGCGCGGGCGGCGCGCAGGCGTTCGCTGACGTTGTACGGCAGCTCGGCGGTGCCAAGCGTCAGGCGAGCTGCCACATGCCGGCCGAACCCGTCCTGGGCCCGGAAAGCGTCTTGTTGGTGCGTGGTGTTCATAGTTGTATTCCCTTTGCCTTCAGTGCTTTACTGAGGGCCTGGACGGCCCGGGAACAGTGTGTCTTGACGCTGCCTTCCGAACAACCCATGGCCGCCGCCGTTTCGGCCACGTCCATTTCCTCCCAATAACGCATCAGGAACGCTTCGCGTTGACGGCCGGGCAATTCCTGGATCTGCGCTTCGATCTCACGCAAGACCTGGGCCCGTCGGGTCGAATCCTCCGCGCTCTCCACCTGCTGGGACTTGTCCGATGCGGCATAAGTTTCCAGCAAATCGAAATCCCCGTCGTCCGAGGCCGATTCGAAGTCGCTCATGTTCGAAAACAGGGCATTGCGGGTCTTCTGGCGACGGAACCAGTCCAACGTGCAGTTGGACAGGATGCGCTGAAACAGCATCGGCAACTCGTTGGGCGGCTTGTCGCCGTAATGCTCGGCCAGTTTCATCATGCTGTCCTGCACGATGTCGAGCGCCGCTTCCTCGTCCCGCACGTGATAGACAGAGCGCTTGAAGGCCCGCCTTTCGACGCTTTTGAGGAAGTCGGAGAGTTCTCGTTCTGTTGCCAAGGAATCGGAACCGGTTTGATCGGGCCGGTATGTGTCGTTTTAGGGGGCGCTGGGCGCCTCATGCGCTCTGACAACTGCAAATTATCGCATCGCCAGGCGACCCTTCGCGCGAACGCTTTGCTGCAGTGCGATAATCAAAGCTGCAAGTCAAAAGGCAAACGAGCCCTGAACCGGCGGTGCGATAGGCCCGCCCATGGTTTTGGGTTCTAAGTTCCGACACAGCTTCACAAGAGCGTGTGAAGGGGCACCCTAGGTTTTTCGTCAGAGAAATTCACAAAGGTTGATCATGGAAATCTCCAAAGCCGAAATCGCTTCGGCCACCGCGGCGTCGACTGCGGCTTCCCAGGAACTGCGCGGTTCCGAAATCCTCGTCAAGGCCTTGCAGGCCGAAAACGTCAAGTACGTGTGGGGTTACCCGGGTGGCGCGGTGCTGCACATCTACGACGCTTTCTACAAGCAGGACACCATCCAGCACGTGCTGGTGCGCCATGAGCAGGCGGCTGTCCACGCGGCTGACGGCTATGCCCGCGCCACCGGCGACGTCGGCGTGGCGCTGGTCACCTCCGGCCCCGGCGTCACTAACGCGGTGACGGGCATTGCGACCGCTTACATGGACAGCATTCCGATGGTGATCATCACCGGACAGGTGCCGACCCACGCCATCGGGCTCGACGCTTTCCAGGAATGCGACACCGTCGGAATCACCCGTCCGATCGTCAAGCACAACTTCCTGGTCAAGGACGTGAAGGATATGGCCGAGGTCATGAAAAAGGCCTTCCATATCGCCCGCAGCGGTCGACCCGGCCCGGTAGTGGTGGACATCCCGAAGGACGTTTCCTTCAACAAGACGGCGTACGCGGGCTATCCGGACAAGGTGGAGATGCGCTCGTACAACCCGGTGCGCAAGGGCCACGGCGGCCAGATCCGCAAGGCGCTGCAATTGCTGCTCACGGCGAAGCGTCCGTACATCTACACCGGCGGTGGCGTGATTCTGGGCAACGCGTCGCAGGAGCTGCGCACGCTGGTCGACATGCTCGGCTTCCCCTGCACCAACACGCTGATGGGGTTGGGCGCCTACCCAGCCAGCGACCGCAAGTTCCTGGGGATGCTTGGCATGCACGGCACCATCGAGGCCAACAACGCGATGCAGAACTGCGATGTGTTGCTGGCGGTGGGGGCCCGCTTCGACGATCGGGTGATCGGCAACCCGAAGCACTTCGCCCAGAACGAGCGCAAGATCATCCACATCGACATCGACCCGTCGAGCATCTCCAAGCGGGTCAAGGTCGACATTCCGATCGTCGGTGACGTCAAGGATGTGCTGACGGAACTGATCGGCATGGTCCGGGAATCGGCGATCGCGCCGGACCCCGCTGCTCTGGCAGCCTGGTGGGAAACGATCGAGACCTGGCGCAAGAAAGACTGCCTGCGCTATGACCGCAACAACACCGAAGTGATCAAGCCGCAGTACGTGGTCGAGACGCTGTGGAACATGACCAAGG
>JACMQP010000590.1 GCA_014376915.1 Ramlibacter sp. | reverse complement strand
TCATCCGCAAGCCCCGACGTGGCCGCATTCGGTGCAGAAATCGCAACCGTCCTTGCGCACCATCGCGTTGGCGCCGCATTCGGGACACTTGGCGCCGGACATGGCGGCCAGCTCGGCGCCGTGTCGCGGCGTGGTCAGCGGCGCGACATCGACGCCGCCGCGCCGGCCGATGATGTTCTGGATCGCATAGGCGATCGCCGCCACCTCGGAGTCGTGCCACAGCGGCACCTCGCTGCCGTCGGCCCGGGTATAGGTGCCGAGCCGGACCGGGCCACGGTCCCACGCGACCTTGCGCATGTCGGCCAGCGCGCGCTCGAGGAAGCCGCCGCGCGCCGCCAGCGACAGCATCCGCATGCTGGAGGTGATCCACTGCTGCGACTGTCCGCTTTGGCCGACCGGCATGAAAAACTCGATGGCGCGCTCGCGGCCGTCGGCCAGCGGCAGGAACGAAACCACCAGATACAGCGTCTGCCGGCCCTGCTGGGTCCAGTACTCGATCTTCTCCGCCACCGACGCCAGCGCGCCGCGCGGCCGGCTCTCGATCACGGCGCGCATCGGGTCGGCCACCGGCGCCGTCGCCGTCGCCGCAACCTCAAGCACGACCCCGGTGTCGAGCACCGAGCCGAGAATGCTGTTGGGCCGGTAGGTGGCCAGCCCCTTCAGGCCGGCCTGCCACGCTTGCAGGTACAGGCCCTTGAAGTCCTGGTATGGATAGTCGACCGGGATGTTCACGGTCTTGGAGATGGCGGTGTCGACGAACGGCTGCACCGCTTCCATCATCGCCAGGTGGGCGGCGGCGGGCATCTGCAGCGCCGACACGAAGTAGGGCGGCAGTTGCGACACGTCGCCGCCGAGCGCGCGGTACAGCCGCCACGCATGGTCCTCGACCTGGTAGTCGGTGCTGCTGCCGTCGGCCTCGCGCTTCTTGCGCCGGTAAGTCCAGGAAAACGCCGGCTCGATGCCGTTGGACGCGTTGTCGGCGAAGGCCAGGCTCACCGTGCCGGTGGGGGCGATCGACAGCAGGTGGCTGTTGCGGATGCCGTGCTGGCGAATCGATTCCTGCAGCGCCGGATCGAGCCGGCTGGCGCAGGTGCCGGCTTCGAGGTAACTGGCGGCGTCGAACAGCGGGAAGGCACCCTTTTCGCGCGCCAGCGCAACGGACGCCTGGTAGGCAGCATCGCGCATGCAGCGCGCGATCCGCACCGCCATGTCGCGGCCCTCGGCAGCGTCGTAGCGCAGGCACAGCATTGCCAGCGCATTGCCCAGGCCGGTGAAGCCGACCCCGATGCGGCGCTTGGCCATCGCCTCGACACGCTGCTGGGGCAACGGCCAGAAGGTGAGGTCCAGCACGTTGTCCAGCGCCCGCACCTGCAGCGCCACCGCCTGCGCGAAGCGTTCGAATTCGAAGCACGCCGTGCCGCCGACCGCGAAGGGATGCGCGACGAAGCGCGGCAGGATCACCGGCCCGAGGTCGCAGCAGCCGTAAGGCGGCAGCGGCTGCTCGCCGCAGGGGTTGGTCGCGACGATCTGCTCGCAGGCGCGCAGATTGTTGTCGCGGTTGATGGTGTCGGTGAACAAAATGCCGGGTTCGGCGAAATCGTAGGCCGAGCCCATCACCGTGTCCCACAGCTGCTGCGCCGGGAGCGTGCGATAGACCCACAGCCCGTCGGCGCGCTGGGATGCGCCCTGCGCGAGCAGGGCGGCGCCGGGCCTGGCGCGGTGCACCAGCGGCCAGTCCTCGCCGGCCTGCAGCACGCGCATGAATTCGTCGGTGACGGCGACCGAAACGTTGAAGTTGGACCAGCGTCCCGGCTTGCGCTTGGCGGTGATGAACTCCAGCACGTCGGGGTGGTCGATCCGCAGCACGCCCATCTGCGCGCCGCGCCGGGAGCCGGCGCTTTCCACCGTGGCGCAGGAGTGGTCGAACACGTCGATATAACTGCACGGGCCGGAGGCGACCGACGCGGTGCTGCTGACGCCGGCGCCGCGCGGCCGGATCCGCGAGAAGTCGTAGCCGACGCCGCCACCGCGGCGCATGGTCTCGGCCGCTTCCCGCAGCGCTTCGTAGATGCCGGGGAAGCCGGCGTCGTCCACGCCCTGGATGCAGTCGCCGACCGGCTGCACGAAGCAGTTGATCAAGGTGGATTGCAGCGCGCTGCCGGCGGCGCTCATGATGCGGCCGGCGCCGATTGCGCCGGCTTGCAGGTTCTCCAGGAACAGCGCGCGGTACTTCTCGCGCAAGCCCTCGGCCTCGACCGAGGCCAGCGCGCCGGCGACGCGCTGGTATAGCTCGTCGGCCGTGGTCTCCCCGTCCTTGAGATACTTTTCCTGCAGGACGTCGCGGCTGACCGGCTGCATCGGCAGCACCAGGTCGCAGTCGATTTCTCGCTTCATGCTGCGCCCTCCAGTTCCAGGTCTGCCGGGCGGATGCCGCCCAGCAGCCATTGCATCAGGTCCCGCACCGGGCGGATCGCGCTGCCGAACGGCAGCTGGCCGGCGCCGCGGAAGAACAGGCCCTGGTCGGTGTGGCCGGAAAACGCATGGCCCAGCACCTTGTCGATGCAGAACTGGCCCCAGGCCGCATTGCCGTCGCGCAGGCCGCAGTGCGCCAGGCAATCGAACCACATCGTGCAGTGGGTCTTGACGTGGGCATGGGCCTTCAGCCGCGGCTCCAGCCGCAAATACTTTTCCAGCCACGGGGTGCGGACGGCGCGCGCCGGCAGGCCGGCAACGCTGGTGAATTCCACGAGGTC
>JACMQP010000589.1 GCA_014376915.1 Ramlibacter sp. | reverse complement strand
TTCGAGTTCGAGCAACAACTTCTCGATGAACTGATACAGGTGATAGACCTGTTTGAGCTTGCGCCGGGAATCCTGGTTGAGCTTGCCCTCGCGCGTGAGGATGTGCAGTTCCTTCAGCAGTTCCACCGACTGGCCCGGGCGGATGTCCGGATCGAGCGCCAGGGCGGCCGGCGCGCTGTTGCCCTGGCGGGTCTTGGCGGTCTTCATCGTTTCGGCCCCACGTCCAGCGCGGCCCAGCCCGCGGTGCCCAACTGGCGCAGCGTCTCGAGATTCGCGCCATAGATCGCTTCTGGATCTGGAAAGGCGCGGGTCGCCCGGTCGATGCTCGATTCGCGCAGCAGGTGCAGCGTCGGGTACGGAGAGCGATTGCTGAAGTTCGTCACATCGTCCCCGGTCGCGTCGGCAAAGCAGTAGTCGGGATGGAAGCTGGCCAACTGGATCACGCCTTCCAGCCCCTTCTTGCGCAGCAGGCGTTCGCCGCGCACGACGAGGTCGTTGAAGTCCAGGAACAGACCAACGCAATGCGGCACGACAAGCAGCGTGGTGTCGCGCACCTTCGGGTCGAGCGCAACCAGCACATCCAGCTCCCGCGCGATGTCGTCCAGCACCTGCGCCGGCGAGTCGGCCGCACTGACGGTGAAGTGGACCTGGCCCTTGGCGTGGACTGCCTTGGCGAAAGGGCAGAGGTTGAGCCCGATCACGGCCTGCTCCAACCAGCGGCGCGTCGCCGCCAGCACGGCTTCGTCGGTGGGCATGGCGTCAGGCAAAGCGGCTGGGCTGGCCACAGACCATTTTCGCGAGTTCGTCCAGAACCGGTCGCTGGACCTGTGCGCAGGGCCACGTGGTATTCGCCAGCTGAAAGCCGGTGAGGTTGGCGAGCCGAAACGCGAGCACGGCGTTTTCGTGGTCTGGCGTCACGAGGATGTTGCCCCGTGACTGAGTGATGTACTCCAGTCGGACCAGCTGCAGCGTGTTCTTCTCGGGGTGGCGAACTTCGTGGCGCTCGTGCTGCACCCAGCCCATCGTCAGGCGTGCTTCCAGCCGCTGCAGGTCCGGCAGGAAATTGGCCGACACGTTGCCGGACACCGGACGGCCGATCCGCGGGACGATCTGCCAGCCCACCGCGATGTAGTCGAAGACTTCGCGGTTGCGCAGCGTCTTCTTGCGCGCATCGAGCTGGAAGCCGGCCAGCTTCATCGCCGGCCATGGGGTCTTGCCGTCGAGGCTGAGCTTGGGGCCGTCGGGCTCGATGACGTTGAGCTGGCGCACCATTTCCTCAAAGTAGAAAAGAAGCGTGCTGCAGGCCTGCTCGGTGGCGAGGGTGTTGGTGTCGTGCTCGACCTGCTGCTGGTCCTGGCGGCTCTTGACGGCGCCGGCCTGGATCTTGAGTTGATCGAGGAAACTCATCTGGTCCTTCCTGATTTGCGCGGCATGCCTGGATTTTAGAGGCGACCGCGCGGTCAGATGTGCGCGATGACGGCCCGCAGCCGTGCGGGCGCACCCATCGCCAGGCCCATACCTGCCAGTGCGCAACCGCCAGTGACCAGCCAGGTCCCCTGCCAGCCACCGGCGCGATGCGCCACCCACGCCACCAGGGGCGGCCCGACAAACTGCCCGAAGCAGGACCATTGCTGCATCCAGCCGACCGTGGTCGAAACCGTCTGCTCGTCTGGCGCCAGCCGCACGGCCATCGAGAACAAGGTGCCGGGAATCATCCCGCCCAGCATCGAAAATGCCAGGATCGCTGCGTAGCGAACCATGGCTGCGACCGGAGCGGCCAACCCCGCAGCGAGCGGTCCGAACGCGATCCATGCTCCCAGGCCCATGGCCGCATAACCAGCGAACAGCAACCGGTCCGGCCGCACGCCGCGCTGGAGCAGGCGCCCGGACGCCACGTTGCCGATGATGTTGACGGCAGCGGCCACAGCGGTGGCAACTGCCGTCCAACCTGCCGGCAGGCCGGCCTGCGAATAGACCGACGGCAGGAAACCGATCACCGACATCCACTGCGCCGAGTACACCGCAAAGCACAGGGCGACCAGCCAGGGGCCACGCGAACTCAACGTCTTTCGCAAGCGCACGGACCACCCGGCGGGAACGCCACCGCGGCCCGCTCTGGCATCAGCAGGCACGAGCACCGACAGCGACAACGCCATGGCGGCCGTGAGCGCTGCAAGCGCGCCCCAGAGCGCCTGCCAGCTGGCCACGGCGATCACCAGCGGACCG
>JACMQP010000588.1 GCA_014376915.1 Ramlibacter sp. | reverse complement strand
GTTGGCGACCCGTTTCTTCAGGTCGCGCGCCTTGCCGACGTACAGCACGCCGCCCGCGGCGTCGAAGTAGCGGTAGACACCGGGCAGGTGCGGCAGCGCCGCGACCTGGGCCAGCAATTGTTCGGAATGCGCCTCGGACATTGCCCGTATTATCCCGGGACCATGCTCTGGGACATCTTCTGCAAGGTCATCGACAACCACGGCGACCTCGGCGTCTGCTGGCGACTCGCCTGCAACCTCGCCCTCCGCGGCGAGGCGGCGCGCCTGTGGATCGACGACGCCTCGGCTCTCGGATGGATGGCGCCGCAGGGCCAGGCCGGAGTGCAGGTGGGCGGCTGGGCGCCGGAAGACGCCTTCCCTGCTCCCGGCGACGTCGTCGTCGAGGCCTTCGGTTGCGACCTGCCGGAGAGCGTGGCCGTCGCCATGGCGGCGCGGCCGAAGCCGCCACGCTGGATCAACTTGGAGTACCTCACCGCCGAAGGCTACGCCGCGCGCGCCCACCGCCTGCCCTCACCGGTGCTGAGCGGTCCGGCTACCGGCCTGGTCAAACACTTCTTCTATCCCGGCTTTACCGAGGGTACTGGCGGACTGCTGCGCGAGCCAGACCTGCTCGAGCGACAGGCGCGCTTCGATCGTGCGGCCTGGCTGCGCTCGGTGGGCATCGGGCCCGGGCCGGGCCGCACGGTCTCGCTGTTCTGCTACGAGCCTGCCGCGCTGCCGGCGTTGCTGCGGCAGCTCGAGGCGGCTGGGGAGCCGACCCGGTTGCTGGTGACGGCGGGCCGCGCGGCTGCTGGCGTGCGGGAACAGCTGCAGCAGCAAGGCCCACCAAGCAGAACGCGGTCGCTGCTGTCCATTTCGTACCTGCCGCTGCTGGCGCAGCGCGACTACGACCACTTGCTGTGGGCCTGCGACTTCAACTTCGTGCGCGGCGAGGACTCACTGGTGCGCGCGCTCTGGGCCGGCCGGCCCTTCGCGTGGCAGATCTACCCCCAGCACGACGACGCCCACCAGACCAAGCTGTTCGCTTTCCTGGACTGGCTGCATGCGCCGCCGTCGCTGCGGACCTTCCACACAGGCTGGAATGGAATCACCGCGGAACTTCCGCCGATCGACCTGCCCGGCTGGCACGCCTGCGCGCAAGCGGCGCGTGCCCGCCTGCTGGCACAGGACGACCTGGTGACCCAGCTGCTGCGCTTCGTCGGCTAGGGCTTGCGGCAAGGCGCGAACAGGTCGAACTTGCGGTCGTAGGCCGAGGTCTGCACGCCGAAGACACCGAGCAGCGAATGGAACAGCTGTTCATGGCTGGCCGCTTCCGGTCTGGCCCGGGCGCGCAGGCACTGTTCGTCGATGCCCAGGCCGGCGCGGAACGCCTGCGACAGCCACAGCACGAACGGCACCCGGGTCTGGCCGCTGGGTGCGATCGCGTAGGGCATGCCGTGCAGATACAAGCCGCCCTCGCCCAGCGATTCGCCGTGGTCGGACACGTACAACATCGCCGAGTCGTGGGTCTGCTGCGCGCGATCCAGGAAGTCGATCACCTTGCCGAGAAAGAAATCCGTGTACAGCACCGAGTTGTCGTAGGCGTTGACGATCTGCTGGGTGCTGCACAGGCGCAGGTCCTCGCTCTGGCAATCGGGCTGGAACCTCCGAAAGGCCGGCGGATAGCGCTTGAAGTAGGCGGGGCCGTGGCTGCCGAGCTGGTGCATCACCACCAGCAGGTTGCCCTTGCGATCCTTCAGCACCTGGTCCATGCCCGAGAGCAGCACCTCGTCGAGGCACTGGTCGCCGGCGCAGAACGGCGCGACGCCGGCGTGATCGAGCTGGTCCAGCGGCAGGCCGTCGCAGACACCCTTGCAGCCGGACTGGTTGTCGCGCCACAGGACCTGGACCCCGGCGCGCGCCAGCACGTGCAGCACCGATTCATGGGTCAGGACTTTCTCCTCATCGTAGTTGCTGCGGCCGAAGGACGAGAACATGCAGGGCAGCGACACCTCGGTCGAAGTGCCACAGGCCACGGCGTCGGGAAAACTGATGACATTGCGTTTTGACAGCTCAGGATTGGTCGGCCGCCCGTAGCCGTTGAGCGAGAAGTTCTGCGACCGGGCGGTCTCGCCCACCACCAGCACCAGCAGCGTCGGCCTGGCCCGCTCCGGCCCCGCCACCTTCGCATCGGCGCCAACCACGATCCGCGGCTGGTTGGGCCGCTTGGCCCGGCCCCACAGGTTGGCGCTGATCGAGGCCACGATGTTGCCGGGCGTGATCAGGTAGCGCATGTCCTGGTTGTTTCGCATCAGCGAAGCGAAGTCCGCGAACACCAGCAGCAGGCTGCCCACTCCCAGCGCCGTCGCGGCGACGATCCAGCCGGCCCGGATGGCGAAAGCCCGGGCCAGCGAGCGCGACTTGAGCGTCGGCCACCACAGCAGGGCGCCCGGCAAGGCACCGAACAACAGAATGTGCCCGGCCATGCCCCAGCCCACCAGCTCGCGGGCTTCCTTGTAGTTGGTGGCGAACACGTTGGCCAGCATCGGCCGGTCCATGTAGACGGCGTAGCGGTCCATGTAGTACGAGGCGCCGGCCGTCACCAGCAGCACCAACGCCAGCAACGGACGCACCGTATAGCGGCTGGCAACCAGCGCCGCCACCGCCAGATAGAAGGCAGTGAACGAGATGAAGATCGCCGCCGAAAAGCCCCAGGTGCCGGCGTCGTCCCAGCTGCGGCCGGCCAGCGCGGCGCGCCAGAACGGGCCGTTGCCGGCGAACATGACGTAGGCCGCGCACACCAGCACCATTGTTTCAAGGTGGACTGCCGGACGCGCCAGCCACGGGCGCACAGCGTCGGGAATTCTCATGGGCGCAGAGTATGCCCGCGCGCGCCCCCGACGGACCAGGAAAAGGATTTGCGTCGCCGCCAGCACCCCCTCGGGCCAGGGTGGTGAAAAAAAGCTAAAATTCGGGGCTTTGCGCTTCGAAGCGCCCCGCCGCAGCCCCAACGCCCAACGCGTTCCTCGCGGCCTATTTTTCGCCAATCTCGCTATGAAAACCGCTCAAGAAATCCGCGCCGGCAACGTGATCATGCACGGCAAAGACCCGATGGTCGTCCTGAAGACCGAATACAGCCGCGGCGGGCGCAACTCCGCCACTGTGCGCATGAAGCTCAAGAGCCTGATCGCCAACTTCAACACCGAAGTGGTCTTCAAGGCCGACGACAAGATGGACCAGGTCGTGCTGGACAAGAAGGATTGCACCTACTCCTACTTCGCCGACCCGATGTACGTCTGCATGGACAGCGAATTCAACCAGTACGAAGTCGAAGCCGAGAACATGGGCGACGCGCTGAACTACCTGGAAGACGGGATGCCGGTCGAAGTGGTGTTCTACGACGGCAAGGCCATCTCGGTCGAACTGCCGACCAGCGTCGAGCGCGAGATCACCTGGACCGAGCCGGCCGTCAAGGGCGACACGTCGGGCAAGGTGCTCAAACCCGCCAAGATCGCTACCGGCTTTGACATCGGCGTGCCGATCTTCGTCGCCCAGGGCGACAAGGTCGAAATCGACACGCGCACGGGCGAGTACAGGAAGCGCGTCTGACCGGCCACGCAGCCGCAAACACAATGCCGCTACCATCCGAAGGCTCCGCAAGGAGCCTTTTTCTTTGGCCGCCATGGACTTCGACTTCGACCAGATCGCCGTGCCGTTCCGCATGCAGCCCGGGTTGCGGCGGCTGGCAGCCGGCGCGCCGCAGCTGACCCGGCTGGACCCGGCCAGTTTGCTGCACGCCGAAAAGCGCAAGGTGCTGGAGGCCGGCCAGTCACGCCAGTGCGTCGCCGGATTCGACCTGGCACCGGCGCTTGCGGCCATCGCGGACAAGGCGCGCGAGAACGGCCTGGCGCACTTGCTGCGGCTGGACACGCCGCTGGAGCTGGCCTTCGAGGAAGATCTCGCCATCCTCGACGGTGCCGACACGACCCTGCCCTGGTTGTGCGTCTGCGTTCCCTCCCACTGGGCGCCGGAAGAAAAGCTGGGCTTGAGCTTCGCTGCCGTGCATGCGCCGGTCGCCGACAACGCGCTGCTGCTGGGTGCCGGCCAGAAGCTGGTGCAGCTGGTGACCGGCGGCGACTGCTGGGAGCGCTTCGTCTGGACCGT
>JACMQP010000587.1 GCA_014376915.1 Ramlibacter sp. | reverse complement strand
TGCATCACGATCGCATCCGGTCTGGCCAGCAGCAGCTTTTCCTCGGTCAGGCCGAAGTTCTTGAAGAACTCCTGCGCCGACGGCAGCAGCGCGCCGCTCATGCGCTCGTTCTGCAGCCTCAGCATGATCACCACGTCGCAGCCCTTGATGCCCTCTTCGAGCGTGTGGCAAACCCGCACGCCCATCTGCGCCATGTCGGCGGGAACCAGTGTCTTGGGACCGACCACGCGGACCTCGGCGCAGCCCAGCGTGGTCAGCGCATGGATGTCGGAACGCGCGACCCGCGAGTGCAGCACGTCACCCACGATGGCCACGGTGAGGTTCGAGAACTCCTTCTTGTAATGGCGGATGGTGTACATGTCCAGCAGCCCTTGCGTCGGGTGGGCATGGCGGCCATCGCCGGCGTTGATGACGTGGACGTGCGGCGCCACGTGCTGGGCGATCAGGTAGGGGGCACCCGACTCGCTGTGGCGCACGACGAACAGGTCGGCCGCCATCGCGGACAGGTTGGCGATGGTGTCGAGCAGCGACTCGCCCTTGGACGCCGACGAGCGGGCGATGTCCAGGTTGATGACGTCGGCTGACAGCCGGGTGGCCGCGATCTCGAATGTGGTGCGGGTGCGCGTGGAGTTCTCGAAGAACAGGTTGAACACGCTTTTGCCGCGCAGCAGCGGCACCTTCTTGACTTCGCGGTCGCTGACGCTGGCGAAGCTGGAAGCGGTGTCCAGGATATGGGTGACGATGTCGCGCGGCAGCCCTTCCACCGACAACAGGTGGATCAGCTCACCGTGCTTGTTGAGTTGAGGGTTGCGCCTGGACAGCATGCTTACTGGACTTTGAAACTGAACTTGCCCGACGTGTCGCGCGCGAGCTCGAGCGATTGCGATGCCGGCAGCGACACCCGCGCGGCGGCGTAATCGGCCTGCACCGGCAGTTCGCGGCTGCCCCGGTCCACCAGCACTGCGAGCTGCACCCGCGCCGGCCGGCCGTAATCGAACAGTTCGTTGAGGACGGCGCGGATGGTGCGCCCGGTGTAAAGCACGTCGTCCAGCAAAATGATGTGTGCATCGTTGACGTCGAAATCCAGTTGCGTCTGCTGGCCGGCGCCGGTGAGACCGCGCTTGGCGAAATCGTCCCGGTGCATGGCCGACGAGATCACGCCGGCCGATTCGGGCAACGCCAGGTCGCGCTGCAGGCGTTCCGCCAGCCAGGCGCCGCCGGAAGTGATTCCCACCAGCCGGGTCTGCGGCGCACGCAGCTGCTGGACCCCGTGCTGCAGGTCGCGGTACAGGGCTTCGGCGTCCAGCATCAGGGCGCCGCTGGACGGCGACTCGGCTTGGCTCTGGGCACTCACGGCAGGCTCCTCAAGAACTGTTCCAGGATGATGCAGGCGGCGCCTGCATCGGGATCGGCAGCCCCACCGGCCAGCGCCTCGGTGGTGCTGTAACGCTCGTCCACCTCGAACACGGGCAGCCGGATACGGCCGCGCAGCTGGCGGGCGAATTTCTGCGCCCGCGCCGTATTGTCGTGGCTGGCGCCATCGGGGTGGAACGGCACGCCGACCACCAGCGCATCGGGCTGCCATTCGCGCACCCGGGCCTCGACCTGCGCCAGCCGTGCGTCGCCATCGGCCCGGATGGTCGGCTGCGGCGTCGCGCTGCGTAGCAGGCGGTTGCCCACGGCAACGCCGGTGCGTTTCAGCCCGAAATCAAATGCAAGGAACGATTGGAGATGGTCGGGGACGTCGGGCATGGCCAACAGGCTCATGCATGCCCCGCTTCCGGGGAGATCATCCAGGCCTCGAGGCCTAGCAGCATCAAAGCCTTGGCATAGCGCTGTTCGACCGGCGTGTCGAAGATGACCGCCGCGTCGGCGCTCACGGTGAGCCAGCTGTTCTCGGCCAGTTCCGATTCGAGCTGGCCCTCGCCCCAGGCCGAATAGCCAAGCGACACCAGGACTTTGCGCGGGCCCGAGCCGGTGGACATGGCTTCGAGCACGTCCTTGGAAGTGGTCATTTCCAGCCCACCGGGAATCGTCATGGTCGAGGCATAGACGGGCTCGGCCGGCGCGTCGCCGCCAGCGAACACCGCCTCGTGCAGGACGAAACCACGCTCGGTCTGCACCGGCCCGCCATGGAACACGGGGATGCCGACCAGGTCGTCGCGGCGCAGCGGCAATTCGACCTTGTCGAACAGGCCCTTGAGGTTGATGTCGCTGGGCTTGTTGATCACCAGGCCGAGGGCGCCGCGGGCACTGTGTTCGCACAGGTAGACGACGCTGCGGGAAAAAGGCTCGCCTTCCAGCCCCGGCATTGCGATCAGGAAGTGATGAGTCAGGTTGATAGTGGTCTCATCGGCAGGCATGATGGGATTTTACTTGAGCTCATGGAAAAGACCTATCCCGCAGGCCTGATGTGGTTTCGTCGCGACCTGCGCGCGACCGACAACGCCGCGCTGTTCCACGCGCTGAAGTCGTGCCGCCATGTCCACTGCGTCTTCGTGTTCGACAGCGCGATCCTGGACAGCCTGCCGCGACAGGACCGGCGGGTCGAATTCATCCGCGACTCGCTGGAGGAACTGGACTGCACGCTGCGTGCGCTGGCGGGAAGCGAAGCGGTCGGCCTGATCGTGACGCACGCCGCCTCGCTGCACGAGATTCCGCGGCTGGCCCGTCAGCTGCAGGTGCAGTCGGTGTTCGCCAACCACGACTACGAGCCGCTGGCGGATGCCGGCATTGCCTTCCACACATCCAAGGACCAGGCGGTGTTCGAGCGGTCCGAGCTGCTCACGCAGGCGGGCAGGCCCTACGCGGTGTTCACGCCCTACAAAAACGCGTGGCTGGCCAAGGCCGACGCGTTCTATTTCAAGCCCTATCCGGTCGAAACCTATGCCACGGCGCTGGCCGAGCGACCGGTGGCCCTGCGCACCCCGGTTCCGACCCTGCAGGCGCTGGGCTTCGAAACCACGAACCTGCACGAGCTCAAGCTGCCGACGGGGGCCAGCGGCGGCCGCGAGTTGCTGGCGCAGTTCATGGAGCGGATCGACCGCTATGGCGAGACGCGTGATTTCCCGGCCCTGAGGGGCCCGAGCTACCTCGGCGTGCACCTGCGCTTCGGCACCGTCTCGATCCGCGAACTCGCCGGCACGGCCCACCGGATGGCGGCCGAAGGCAGCCCCGGCGCCGCAGTCTGGCTGAGCGAGTTGATCTGGCGCGACTTCTACTTCCAGGTGCTGGCGAATTTCCCGCACGTGAGCGACACGCAGGGACACAGCCACAGCTTCAAGCGTGACCACGACGCCGTCCGCTGGGAGCACGGCAAACACGCGGACGCGCTGTTTTCCGCCTGGTGCGAGGGCCGCACCGGCTATCCGCTGGTGGATGCAGCGATGGCGCAGATCAACCAGACCGGCTACATGCACAACCGGCTGCGCATGGTGGTGGCAAGCTTCCTCACCAAGGACCTGGGCATCGACTGGCGCCGGGGCGAGCGCTACTTTGCCGAACACCTCAACGACTACGAGCTGGCATCCAACAACGGCGGCTGGCAATGGGCCAGTTCCAGCGGCTGCGACGCCCAGCCATGGTTCCGGATCTTCAACCCGGTCAGCCAGAGCCGCAAGTTCGATCCGGATGGGCGCTTCATCCTGAAGTACCTGCCGCAGCTCAAAGGACTGTCGGTGCAGGCGCTGCACGCGCCGTGGACCGCTAATCCGGTGGAGCTGGTGGCCGCTGGCGTCACGCTGGACCAGACCTATCCGGCGCCGATCGTGGTGCACGAGGAGGCGCGCCAGCGCACGCTGCAACGCTATTCGGTGCTCAAGAAAGACGCCGCTTGAAACGGCGTCTTTTCGGTCGGGAGCAGGAACGCGTCAGGCCGGGATTTCGGCGCTGCAGTAGTGCTTGACCAGGCTGAGCAGCTCTTCTTCGGAATAGGGCTTGCCCAGGTAGTGGTCGACACCGAGTTCGCGTGCGTGCTCGCGGTGTTTCTCGGCGATCCGCGACGTGATCATGATGATCGGCAGCTTGGACAGCCGCGCGTCGCCGCGGATGTTGCGCGCCAGGTCGAAACCGTCCATGCGCGGCATCTCGATGTCGGACAGCACCACGGCGGGACGCTCCTCCGCCAGCTTGGCCAGCGCCTGGATGCCGTCCGCCGCCAGCGCGACGCGATAACCTTCGCGCGCCAGCAACCGCTGCGTGACGCGGCGCACGGTGATCGAATCGTCGACCACCAGCACCAGCGGAACCTGCGGCGCCGCTGCGGCGACGGCCGGCAGCGTGATGCCCGCTTGCGCGAGCACTTCGGGTTGCGCGTTATCGGCGCTGAGCTGGCGTGCCACTTCCCCGTACACCGCAGTCAGCGCCACCGGGTTGTAGATCAGGACCACCGCGCCTGACGCGAGCACGGTCATGCCGGCCAGGCCCGGCAGCCGTACGAGTTGCGGACCGAGATTCTTCACCACCACTTCCTGGTTGCCCAGCACTTCGTCCACGTGCACCGCGATGCGCTGGGCCGCGCTGCGGAAGATCACCACCGGCAGTGTCTTGCCCTGCGGCTCGGCGCTGCGTTGCGATGCCTGCAGCAGCGCGCCGGACCAGAAGAACGGCAGCGTCACGCCGCCGAATTCGTAGCTGCCGCTGTTGTAGGCCTGCTGCACTTCCTTGGCCGGGGCCCGGCGCACCAGTTCGACCAGGTTGGCGGGGACGCCGATCGACAGCGTGCCGGTACGGATCATCACCACCTGCGTGACCGCCGTGGTGAGGGGCAGCACCAGCTTGAAGCTCGTCCCCTTGCCGGCCTGGGTGCGGGTCTCGATCCGGCCACCCAGCGCGTTGACCTCGGCGCGCACCACGTCCATGCCGATCCCTCGGCCCGACAACTCCGTCACCGCGGAGGCGGTTGAGAAGCCGGGCATGAAGATCAGGTTGGCGGCGTCCTGGTCGCTGATTTCCTGCCCTGGGGCAATCAGGCCCTGTTGCATCGCTTTCTCGCGAATCCGCGGGATATCCAGGCCGGCGCCATCGTCGTCGAACTGCACCGATACGTCGTTGCCTTCGTGGCTCAACCCGATCACGATCGTACCGACCGCCTCCTTGCCGGCGGCAAGGCGCGCATCCGGCGCCTCGATGCCGTGGGCCACGCAGTTGCGCAGCAGGTGTTCGAACGCCGGCGTCATGCGGTCCAGCACGCCGCGGTCCATCTCGATGGAGCCGCCGGTGATGTCCAGCTTGACCTGTTTTCCGATTTCCTTGGAAGCCTGGCGCACCACGCGGTAGAGCCGGTCCGAAATGCCCTCGAATTCCACCATGCGCGTGCGCAGCAGGTCGCGCTGCAATTCGCGGGTCTGGCGGGCCTGGGC
>JACMQP010000586.1 GCA_014376915.1 Ramlibacter sp. | reverse complement strand
GGCGATCGAAGCCGTGGGCGCCAACTGGTGGCCGCTCAAGCTGGCGCGCGAGCTGGACGACCTGATCCTGAACCTGCGCACCAACGAACTCGAGACCGGCACCTGGGTGATCCGGACCCGCGGCGATGCCAGCAAGGTGATGACCGCCGACGCGGTGCTGGAAAAGCACCAGGCTCACTGGCTGGTGCGCGAGACCATCGGCGCGCTGCGGCGCACGCTGGCCCGGCTGGACGTGACCAGCCGCTCGCTGATCGCGCTGGTCGATGCCGGCTCGTGCTTCGCGGGAACCTTTTATGAACTGGCTCTGGCCTGCGATCGCATCTACATGCTGGACTTGCCGGATTCGCCGGACGCGGCGCCCGCGCTGCAGCTGAACGTGGCCAACTTCGGCCGCTATCCGGTGGTCAATGGCCTGACGCGCCTGCAGACCCGCTTCAACGAGGACCAAGGCACCATCGCCCAACTGCGCGGCGTGCTGGAAAGCCCGCTACGCGCCGACCAGGCGCTGGCGCTCGGCCTGGTGACGCTGACGCCGGACGACATCGACTGGGACGACGAGATCCGCATCATGCTGGAGGAGCGCGCCTCGCTGTCGCCCGACGCGCTGACCGGCCTGGAAGCCTCGCTGCGCTTCCCGGGCAAGGAGACCATGGAGACGCGCATCTTCGGCCGCCTGTCGGCCTGGCAGAACTGGATCTTCATCCGGCCCAACGCGGTGGGAGAGGACGGCGCATTGAAACTGTTCGGTACCGGCAAGAAGGCCAAATTCGACTGGAAACGCATATGAGCAACATCGACCTGCAATCCCTGATCCCCAACAACGTTCACCTCGGCGAGAACCGGCAGCTGCAGCGCGCGCTGGAGCACTGGCAGCCGGCCTTCCTGAACTGGTGGGACGAGATGGGCCCGAGCGACTTCAAGGCCAAGGAGGTGTACCTGCGCACGGCCGTCGGCGTCGATGCCCAGGGCTGGGCCAGTTACGGCTACACGCCGATGCCCGACTACCGCTGGGGCATCTTCCTGGCCGACAAGGAAGAGGGCCGCAAGATCGGCTTCGGCGACCACATTGGCGAGGAGGTCTGGCAGGAGGTGCCCGGCGAATACCGCTCCGCCTTCCGCCGCCTGATCGTGACCCAGGGCGATACCGAACCGGCGTCGGTGGAACAGCAGCGGCTGCTGGGCCACACCGCGCCGTCGCTGTACGACCTGCGCAACCTGTTCCAGGTGAACGTGGAGGAGGGCCGGCACCTGTGGGCGATGGTCTACCTGCTGCACGCGCACTTCGGCCGCGACGGCCGCGAGGAAGCCGAAGAGCTGCTCATGCGCCACAGCGGCGACGCCGACAAGCCGCGGATCCTGGGCACCTTCAACGAGCCGATGGACAACTGGCTCTCGTTCTTCATGTTCACGTACTTCACCGACCGCGATGGCAAGTTCCAGCTGAAAAGCTTTGCCGAATCGGCTTTCGATCCGCTGGCGCGCACCACGCGCTTCATGCTGACCGAGGAGGCGCACCACATGTTCGTCGGCGAGACGGGAATCGGCCGCGTCATCAGGCGCACGCTGGAAGTGATGAAGGAGATGGACACGGACGACGTCGCGACCCTGCGCAGCGCCGGCGTGATCGACCTGCCGACGGTGCAGCGCTTCATGAACTTCTGGTTTACCAGCTCGCTGGACCTGTTCGGCTCGGAAGCGTCGTCCAACGCGGCCAACTATTTCAGCAACGGCATCAAAGGCCGGCCCGACGAGGCGAAATTCGCCGACCACGTCGAGCGCGACACGGAGATGGCGATCCAGGTGCCGGACGGGCAGGGCGGCGTGAAGAACGAGTCGATCTCGACCCGCAACGGCATGAACGAAATCACGCGCCTGGAGTACGTGAAGGACTGCAACATCGGCGTCACGCGCTGGAATATGG
>JACMQP010000585.1 GCA_014376915.1 Ramlibacter sp. | reverse complement strand
CGACCACGATGCCCGCGCCTTCGTGGCCGAGGATGGCGGGGAAGATGCCTTCCGGGTCGGCGCCCGACAGCGTGTAGTAGTCGGTATGGCAGATGCCGGTGGCCTTGATCTCCACCAGCACTTCGCCGTAGCGGGGGCCGTCGAGGTCGACGGTTTCGATGGTCAGGGGTGCGCCGGATTGCCAGGCGACTGCGGCTTTGGTTTTCATGGGGGTGGTCTCGGTTCGATGGAAATCGCGGCAAGTGTCGCACCGCATTCGCTGCGCGTGTGGCGAAAGCCGGATTTCCCACACTGTCCGGCTACCATCGCGGCCATGACGGACAGAAAACAGCATCTGGACGCGCTGGCGATTTCCCTGCTGCTGGCGTGCTGCCTGTTCTGGGGCTTCCAGCAAATCCTGATCAAGACCACCGTGGGCGAGGTGCCACCGCTGTGGCAGGTCTCCATCCGCTTCGCCGGCGCCACCGCCCTGCTGTGGCTGTGGTGCGCCGTGCGCGGCGTCAGGCTGTTCGAACGCGACGGCACGCTGCGCGCCGGACTGCTGGCGGGTGCGCTGTTCGCCGGCGAGTTCACGTTCATTTACCTGGGACTGCGCGACACGACGGCGTCGCGGCTCACCGTCTTTCTCTACGCCTCGCCGTTCGTGGTGGCCCTGCTGCTGCCGCGCTTCGTCGCCTCCGAAAAGCTGCGGGCGGCGCAATGGTTGGGACTGGCGATCGCCTTCGGCGGCGTGGCCGTGGCCTTTGCCGAAGGCTTCGTCACAGGCCATGCCGGGCCGCGCCAGCTGCGCGGCGACACCATGGCGCTGGCGGCCGGCACCCTGTGGGGGTTGACGACGCTGGTGATCCGCGCCAGCGCCCTGGCGACGGCCAGCGCCGAGAAGACGCTGTTCTACCAGGTGGCTGTCACGGCGGCGGTGGCGCCCGTGGTGTCACTGCTGCTGGGCGAAACCTGGTCGCTGTCGTATTCGACCCAGGCCTGGGGCTCGATCTTCCTGCAGACCGCCATCGGCGCCTTCGCCAGCTACCTCACCTGGATGTGGCTGCTACGGCATTACCCGGCGACGCAGGTATCGTCCTTCACCTTCCTCACGCCGGTCTTCGCGCTGGTGCTGGGCGTGCTGCTCCTGAGCGAGCCGTTGACGCTGCAGCTGATGCTGGCGCTGTGCGGCGTCGCAGCCGGCATCGTGCTGGTCAGCCGGCGGCCGGGACGCTGACCGGCGCGGCTGCGGCGTGGGCGGTGATCTTCAACACCTGCTCTTTCGCGATCAGCTGGTCCAGCACCCGGCGGAAGTGCGCCAGCGGAGCGTCGGCGATTACCGCCAGCAGCTTGAAATCGGGGTCCTCGTCCATCGCTTTCTGCTGCGCCTCGATGATGTGCTTGTCTTCCATGAAGCCCTCGATCAGGCTCAGGTGCAGCGAGCGCGAGATGTTTGAATCCTCGCCTTCGTAGTCGTTCAGGTAGATCCAGAAGTGGTGGGTGGTCTTCTCGGTCTCGGGCGTCATGAACTGGCAGTTGCGGTACTGGCGCGCTCCGTCCAGGTTGCCCTGCTCGGCGCCGGTCCCCGTCGGGGAGAACAGCGTGTCGAGGAAGAAGGTGCCGGGGATGTGCATGTGGCCGATGTTGCGGCGGTCGACCTTGCCGTTCTTCTCCGCCGCCGGGATCACCTTGCGATGGAACGGCGGCGGCGCCGCGTTCATGTGCCAGCGCTCGACCCGGAAGCCCCGCTCCTGCCGCTCCATCACCAGCGGCTTGGTCACGTACGCATACTCCTCCGAACCCCCAAGCGTCTTGGTGTGCACGAAGGCCAGGTGCGCGAAGTCGCTCAGGTTGTCGACGATGAGCAGGTAGTTGGCGTCGTAGTGCAGGTAGCCGGGCAGGCCTTTCCATTTCGGGTCGCGCAGGTAAGGGAAGTCGATGATGTCGTCGGGGTCTGCCAGGTGGGACTCGCCCATCCAAATCCAGACCATATGGTCGCGCTCGACGACAGGGTAGCTGCGCACGCCGAGCTTGTCGGGGATCTTGTCCTGGCCCGGGATCTGGACGCACTTGCCGGTCGGGTCGAACTT
Organism: Ramlibacter sp.; assembly: GCA_014376915.1. Next base: position 682 of record JACMQP010000585.1, on the reverse strand, counting down.
CAGGCCGTGGTACATGCAGCGCACGCAATCGCCTTCGAGCCGGCCCAGCGACAGCGGCGCGCCACGGTGGCAGCAACGGTCCATCAGCGCGACGACCTTGCCGCTTTCGCCCTTGTACATCAGCACCCGCTCGCCCAGGAGGGTGCGCGGCAGCAGCTTGCCGTCAATCAGCTCGTGGTCCCAGGCGGCCACGTACCAGCAGTTTTTCAGGAACACCGTGCTCTCCTTCAAGGCAGTGGGAGAATCGTAAGACATCATCGATGCACCGGAACAATCGAACTGCATGTTTTCTGTGTTCCGAATCCTGAACAATGAACTGGGACGACTTTGAGGCCTTCTGCCAGGTCGTCGAGCACGGCGGCTTCACGGCGGCCGCGCGCGCGCTGGACCGGCCCAAGTCCAGCCTGAGCGTGGCGGTCACGCGGCTGGAGGAGCAGCTGGGCACGCGATTGCTGGAGCGCACCACCCGCAGCCTGCGGCTGACGGATGCCGGCGAATCGCTGTACCGCGACGTTTCCCGTCCGCTGGCCGAGTTGCGCGAAGTGGCCGTCGATGCGCTGGCCAAGGGCGAACGCGTGCAGGGGACACTTCATCTCGCCGCCCCCTACGAGTTCGGCGCCCATCACCTTGCCAAAGTGGCTTGCACGGTGATGGCGCAACATCCGCAGCTCAAAGTGCACCT
>JACMQP010000584.1 GCA_014376915.1 Ramlibacter sp. | reverse complement strand
GGCGGAGCAGGCGGGATTCGAACCCGCGGAGGGCTATTAACCCTCACACGCTTTCCAGGCGTGCGACTTAAACCGCTCATCCACCGCTCCGGAGCCTTTGATTGTAGCAGCGCTCCCCAGGGGCCCACGCACGCAGGGAGCGGGAAGCAGGGCCGGGACCGTCCAGGCCTGCGGACATCGCTCAGTCGTTTTTTGGCAGTGGATGCAGCGGGCTGGGCCGCGATTTCAGGCCCTGCGGCAGGAAGTCTTCGAACATCTCCGTCAACATTTCGATTTTCTCGCGCGCCACTGCCTCGCCGTGCCGGCCTGCGAGCAGCGCCATCAGGTCGCCGCGCAAGTACCACAGCGCGTGGACATCGCCGGCGTAACGGATGCGCCGGCCGATGTGCCGGTACAAGGTCTCCGGGGCGTCGCCCACCAGCTCCAGCATCGATTCCCGGATTCCTTCGACGCTGTATTCAAGAACGGTCGATTCCGGCTCCGGCGGATGGATCCGCGCGAGAAGGGCGTAAAAGCTGCTTCGCATATTCGGCTTGAACCAACGCATACCGTGCCTCTTGTTCTTGAAGTTGTGACTGGTGGAGCCGGCTCGCCTAGCGAGCTGGGGCCGCGGAGATGTCGACGATTTCCGTGATCGGGAGCAGGGCGACGTCCTTCTGTGCCTCGCCGCCGCCGGCCGTGTGTCCGGAACGGCGCCGCACATTCGAGAAGACGTCGGGAACGAAGATGTGCTGCCCGTCGCTGTTCTTGCGCCGCACGCCGTACGTCAGCTGCGAGCGGTCCGCCGCGGACAGCTTGCCCAGCAGGTTCTTGGTGGCCCAGATGGCGCCGAAGCGGGCGAAATCCGAAATCCGCGCTGCCTGGTTGATGGTGTGCGCCAGCGACGTGAACTCGATGTTGCTTTCCGACTTGAACGAGCCCAGCCATTCCTGGCCCTCGTCGATGCCGATGTTCATGTACAGCTCGGTGCTCCAGCCCTTGCGCAGCTGCCACTCCTTGCTCACGCGACGCATCGCTTCGCGCATCTCGTGGGCCGCCAGCAGGGCGTTCCACAGGTAGTCGCCCGTCGGCTGGGGAAAGAAGTAGCAGACCATCCCGTCCGCGGGGTGCTTGCCATGGGTGCCGGCGTGGCGCCGGAAGATCGGGTCGGCGGTCGCCCAGATGTCGTTGATCAGCTCGAAGTATTCTTCCGGAGGCAATTCGGTCCAGATGCTGGTCGAGTGCTGCAACCCGGCGACCAGGACTGCCACGTCCGCCAGCAGCGGCGGACGCTTGCGCGGCGGCTCGTCGGCAGCAGGTGCGGGGGCCGGCTCGACGGCCGCCTTCGGCGCGGGCGGCCGCTCCGCTTCGGCGCGCGTTGTGCTGGCCGGGCCGGCAGGGTTGGGGGTCGCCACGGGTGCAGCGGCCCTGGCGCCGAAGCGCTCGGCGATCCTTGCCATGCTCCAGCCATCCTTCTTCAGCCGCTGGATCTCGCCGATGCGCTCCACGATCCCATCGGGGAAGTAACCGATGCGCGGCGCGCCGCCGTCCTGCGGCTCCGGCGGCAGCACTTCGGGCTTCGGAACGATTCCCCAACCGATGTAGTTGTTGAGGGTCGCCCGGGAAATGCCCGTCTGTTCCAGGATCTCTTTGCTGTTGAGCAATGTGGCCTCTGTTGATCTGTCTATGTATATTGAGCTAGACAGTATGGACTGTCAACTTAGACACATAAACCAAAGATCAATGCCACAAACGGTGCAGCGAAAACGCCACAAAGGCCGAGCTGATAGCCGCAGCCGTGTTAACTGTGAGCTGGCTGAGCCTGAAGTCAGGCTATCTGTCTGTCTAAGTAGTGCTAGACAGTGTTTAACTTATTGGACAGTTATCTTCTGGACAGTTAGACAGAGCGACGCGCAGGCAAAGCCAGCCGCGCGGCCCGGGATGGGTCGCCGGAACTGCCGAAAAAGATCAGGGGGCCTTGACGCCCTGGACCATGCGCATGGCCGATGCGATCAGGGCGGCGGTTTCGGTCATGTTGCTGGGCACGATCAGCGTGGTGGTCGCGTCTGCGGCTACCTTGCTGTAGGCGTCCACCGCCCGTTCGGCCACCTTCAGCTGCACCGCCTGCTCGCCGCCGGGCTGGCGGATCGCGGCGGCGACCAGCTCGATCGCGTGGGCCGTCGCCTCGGCCACCGCGGTGATCGAAGCGGCCTGGCCCTGGGCGTTGTTGATGATCGACTGCTTTTCGCCTTCCGAGCGGGCGATGAAGGCCTCGCGCTCGCCGGTGGCGATGTTGATCTGCTCCTGGCGCCGGCCTTCGGAAGCGGCGATGAGAGCCCGCTTTTCCCGCTCGGCGGTGATCTGCGACTGCATGGCATGCAGGATCTCCTTGGGCGGCGTCAGGTCCTTGATCTCGTAGCGCAGCACTTTCACGCCCCAGTTCAGGGCCGCCTCGTCGATCGCCTGCACGACCTGTGCGTTGATGATGTCCCGCTCCTCGAAGGTCTTGTCCAGTTCGAGCTTGCCGATCACGCTGCGCAGCGAGGTCTGGGCAAGCTGGGTCACCGCCACGATGTAGTTGGACGAGCCGTAGCTGGCGCGCATCGGGTCGGTCACCTGGAAATACAGGATGCCGTCCACCTGCAACTGGGTGTTGTCGCGGGTGATGCAGACCTGGCTGGGCACGTCCAGCGGAATCTCCTTCAGGCTGTGTTTGTAGGCCACCCGGTCGACGAAGGGGACCAGGATGCTCAGCCCCGGCGTCAGCGTGGCGTGGTACTTGCCCAGCCGCTCCACCACCCAGGCGTGCTGCTGCGGCACGACCTTGAGGGAGCGGACGATGAAAATCGCCGCGACGACGATCAGGATGAGTGCGACATAGGAGGACATGGTCAGGTTTCCTTGAGTTGTTCGACGACGAGGCGGCTGCCCACGACTTGCCGGATGCGGTGCGGTCCGGCAACCGGGATGGCGCCGGGCGCCGGGACCGCGGTCCACTGGGCGCCCCGGTACTTGACCTGGGTGGTGCCGTCCTGGGCCCAGCGCGTGACCTGCACGGTCTCGCCGACGTCGAGGTTGACATCGCGATTGGCCTCGGCGGGCAGTTCCTGCGGGCGGCGCAGGCGCACCAGGTGCCAGCCAACGACGGCGCCGCCGCCGACCAGGGCGGCCACCACCAACTGCAGGTTCGACGAGACGCCGAAGTGCGCTGCGAGCGCAGCAGCCACCAGCCCGATGGCCAGCATCAGCAGGTAGAACGTGCCCGTCAGCAGTTCGACAGCGACGGCACCGCCCGCGAGCAACCACCAGAGGGTCGATTCAGCCATGTCCGGCTCCTTTGTTCGGGGTATTTTGAGTCAATTCCCCGCAGGCCCGAAGACGGACCTCTTATTTGCATACACTTCGCGGCTGTTTTGCCCTTTTTGGCCGCGCCCTGGAGGCCCTTCCGCATGAAATTCCGCTTTCCCATCGTCATCATTGACGAAGACTTCCGCTCCGAGAACACGTCCGGCCTGGGCATTCGCGCGCTTGCCCATGCGATCGAGACCGAAGGCTTTGAAATCCTGGGGGTGACCGGTTACGGCGACCTGTCGCAGTTCGCCCAGCAGCAGTCGCGCGCCAGCGCCTTCATCCTGTCGATCGACGACGAGGAGTTCACCCCCGGCCCGGACCTGGACCCCGCGGTGCTGAACCTGCGCAAGTTCATCGAGGAGGTGCGACGCAAAAACCTCGAGGTGCCGATCTACGTCTACGGCGAAACCAAGACCTCGCGCCACATCCCCAACGACATCCTGCGCGAACTGCACGGCTTCATCCACATGTTCGAGGACACGCCGGAGTTTGTGGCCCGCCACATCATCCGGGAGGCCAAGAGCTACCTGGAAGGGGTCCAGCCGCCGTTCTTCAAGGCCCTGCTGGACTACGCCGAGGACGGCTCCTATTCCTGGCATTGCCCCGGGCACTCGGGCGGGGTGGCATTCCTGAAAAGTCCGGTCGGGCAGATGTTTCACCAGTTCTTCGGCGAGAACATGCTGCGGGCCGACGTCTGCAACGCTGTGGAGGAGCTGGGACAGCTGCTCGACCACACCGGCCCGGTGGCGGCCAGCGAGCGCAATGCGGCCCGGATCTTCAACGCCGACCACTGCTTCTTCGTCACCAACGGCACCAGCACCAGCAACAAGATGGTCTGGCACCACACGGTGGCGCCGGACGACGTGGTGGTGGTGGACCGCAACTGCCACAAGTCGATCCTGCACGCGATCATCATGACCGGCGCGATTCCGGTTTTCATGAAGCCCACGCGCAACCACTTCGGCATCATCGGCCCGATCCCGCAGAGCGAGTTCGAGCCGGCCGCGATCCGCGCCAAGATCAAGGCCAACCCGCTGCTCAAGCACGTCAATTCCGAGACGGTCAAGCCGCGCGTCATGACGCTGACCCAGTCCACCTACGACGGCGTCATCTACAACACCGAAACCATCAAGAAGATGCTGGACGGCTATGTGGACACGCTGCACTTCGACGAGGCCTGGCTGCCGCACGCCGCCTTCCACCCGTTCTACGGCCCGTACCACGCCATGGGCAAGAACCGGCCCCGGCCCAGGGAGGCCCTGACCTTCGCCACCCAGTCGACCCACAAGTTGCTGGCCGGCATCAGCCAGGCCAGCCACGTGCTGGTGCAGGACTCGCAGAATCGCAAGCTGGACCGCCACCTGTTCAACGAGGCGTACCTGATGCACACCTCGACCAGCCCGCAGTATTCGATCATCGCGAGCTGCGACGTCGCCGCCGCCATGATGGAGCCGCCCGGCGGCACCGCCCTGGTGGAAGAGAGCATCCTGGAGGCGCTGGATTTCCGCCGCGCCATGCGCAAGGTCGAGGGCGAATACGGCAAGGACTGGTGGTCCAAGGTCTGGGGCCCGGACAAGCTGGCCGAGGAGGGCATCGGCCGGGCCGACGACTGGATC
>JACMQP010000583.1 GCA_014376915.1 Ramlibacter sp. | reverse complement strand
GTCGTCGGCGGCTTGCTCGGCAACCAGATCGGCCACGGAAATGGGCGCGCGGCGGCGACGGTGGTCGGCGCTGCGGGCGGCGCATACGCCGGCCATGCAATCGAGAAGAACCAGCGCCGCTACACCACGTACGTCATGCGCATCCGCATGAACGACGGGACCACCCGCACGGTGGAGCAACGAAATGCCCTCGCCCCAGGCGCGCACGTCGTTGTCAAAGGCCGCACTGCGCAGCTGGTGAACGCGCGCCGGGGCTGAGAGCTCGGACCCCGCCGATGATCTCCGCGGTCGCCGCCAGGGCGACCATGCCTGGAACTCATGCCGTCGGACCGTCGGCAGCCGGAAAGTGCAACTGTTGCCGGCTTGAAAAGCTGCGTTCTTCGCCGGTCACGGGATCCCGGAAGGCGATGCTTTCCGCCAGCAGCCGTAACGGGTTGCCGGGCTCGTCGCCGCCTTGCGGGAGCAGATTCGGATAGATCCGGTCACCCAGGATCGGCAGTCCCAGCGCCGCCATGTGCACCCGCAGCTGGTGGCGCTTGCCGGTCAGCGGCCGCAGCCGGTAGCGGCCATTGCGACCGCGCGTTTCCAGCAACTCGATACCGGTCTGCGCGTTCGGCTCGCGTCCGGTCGCGGCAGCGCCAGTTGCCTCGCGCATCTGCATGAAGTGATCGGCTGGCACCAGCGTGCTGGCGCGCGTGAGGGGGAATCGCAACAGCGCATTGACGGACGCGATGGCCTGGTAGGTCTTGGCGACTGCGCGGCCGGCAAAGAGCGCGTGATAGCCGGCGCAGGTTGCGGGCTGCTTGGCGAACAGCACGATGCCGGCGGTTTCGCGGTCGATCCGGTGCAGGGGCGTCAGCGCATCGAGGCCGAACTGGCGGCGCAAGCGCACCAGCAGGGTCTCCTGCAGGTAGTCGCCGGACGGCGTCACCGGCAGAAAATGGGGCTTGTCGGCCACCACCAGCAGGTCGTCCTCGAACAGCACGCGGGCCTGCGCCGCGTTGGGTGTCTCGTGCGCAACGGTGCGGTAGTAGTACAGCTTGCCATGAGGAAGGTATGGCTGCCCCGGCGCGGCGCGCTGGCCGACGCCGTCGACGACGTCGCCGGCCGCCATGCGGGCGCGCCACTCGGCTCCGGCGATCGCCGGGAACCGTTCCACCAGGAAGTCGAGGATGCAGGCCCAGCCGCCCGGCGGCAGCGACACCTGGCTTGGACCGACACCGTCGCGCACGGGCAGCATGGGCTAAGGCGCCGGCGGTTCGGGCTCGTCGTGGCCGGCTTGCGCCAGTCGCCGGGCCCGTGCCAGCCGCCAGGCGCCGTCGGGTTCGGCCCGGTACACGTCGTCCAGCGTACTGGCGGTTTCCTGCAAGCGCGTGTCCAGGGCCACGCGGTTGTCGAACACGAAGCATTCGCCTTGCCAGTCGCGCTCCGCGTCCGGCATCTGCCGGAAGTAGTTGAGGATGCCGCCTTCGAGCTGGTAGACCGGCAGCTGAAGCTCCAGCATCCAGGCGCTGGTCTTTTCGCAGCGGATGCCGCCGGTGCAGTACATCGCGACCCGCTTGCCCTGCGCCTTCCACTCCTGCGCGTGGGCCCGCACATAGGCAGGAAAGTCGCGGAAGTTGGTCACCTGCGGGTCGATCGCGCCTTCGAAATGCCCAAGGCGGTATTCGAAGCTGTTGCGGTTGTCCAGCAGCACGACGTCGGGATCCCTGATCAGTTCGCGCCAGTCCTGCGGGCTGACGTCGATGCCGGTGCGGCGCGCATCCACCCCGTCGATGCCGAGCGGCACGATCTCTTTCTTGACGTGCACCTTCAGCTTGCCGAAGGGGCGCGTGGTGCACGCACTGCGCTTGAACGCCATGCCGGTGAAGGCGTCTGCGAAGGCCGCGTCCCGCGCCAAGGCTTGTTCGATGCGGTCGACGGCTTCGGGCGTACCGGCCAGCATGCCGTTGATGCCTTCGGCCGCGAGCAGGATGCTGCCGGTCAGCGCCTCCATCTCCGGCAGCGACAGCAACTCGCGCAAGCGGGCTGCCACCTGCTCAGGCTGCGGCAGCGGCGTGAACTTGTAGAACGCCGTGTGAACCAGGGCGGCGGGCAGGGGGCGAGGCAGGGGCATAGGTGATTTTCTCATGGGCGGGGTCGCCTTGGCCGGGGTCAGGACGCTGGGAGTTATAAGAGACTCCATGCTGCAACTTCGCCATTTTCCGCACAACGACTTCTTCCATGCGCACCTGAGCGGGCTGGTCTCGGTCCTGGCCTGGGCGCAGGGGTTGCGCGACCTCGAAGTCGCAATCAGTGGCGGGCCGCAGTCCCGGCTGGTCGTGGATCTGACCGGCCTCGTCGGCTGGCTCGGCGTCCCGGAGCGCACGGAAGTCGGCGCGTTGATGGCCCGCCACCTGGTCCGGATGAAAAAGGTCGCGCTCTTCATTCAGCGGGAGAAGATCGTTGGCGTGGTGGAGGCGGAGGCGCGCCGCAACGGCCTGGACCTGCGGCTCTTTTCCAGCGACGACGAGGCGGTGCGCTGGGCGGTTTCCTGAAGGACGCTGTCGTGTCGTCAGCCGGTCGACCTCGAAGGCCGGGCCCGCACTACACTGCCGCATGTCTTCTTCCCAGGAACTCTGGCGGCTGTCGGCAACGCAGGTCGCGGCGCTGGTGCATTCGCGCCGGTTGTCGGCCGTCGAGGTCGCGCAGGCCGCGCTGGACCGGCTGGCCCAGGTCAACCCGACCCTGAATGCCATCGTCGAACACCGGCCGGCCGAAGTGCTGGCGCAGGCCAAGGCCGTCGACGCGGCCATCGCCCGCGGCGACGATCCGGGCCCGCTGGCCGGCGTGCCGGTCACGACCAAGGTCAACATCGACCAGGCCGGCTACGCGACCACCAACGGCCTGCGCTCGCAACAGACGCTCATCGCGCAGGGCAACAGCCCGGTGGCCGAAAGCCTGCTGCGTGCGGGCGCCGTGCTGCTGGGGCGCACCAACACGCCGGCCTTCAGTTACCGCTGGTTCACCGGCAACCAGCTCCATGGCGTGACGCGCAATCCGCGCGATGCGGCCTTGACGCCGGGCGGATCGTCCGGCGGCGCGGCGGCGGCCATCGCCTCGGGCATGGGCCATCTCGCGCACGGCACGGACATCGCCGGCTCGATCCGCTATCCGGCGTATGCCTGCGGCGTGCACGGCCTGCGGCCTTCGTTCGGCAGGGTGGCAGCCTGGAACCCGTCGGCGGGCGCCGAGCGCGCGATCGGCGGGCAACTCATGGCGGTGTCGGGACCGATTGCAAGGACCATCGCCGACCTGCGACTGGGGCTGCAGGCGATGGCGCGACCGGATCTGCGCGACCCCTGGTGGGTGCCGGCGCCCTTGACGTGGCCGGACAGCCCGCGCCGCGCCGTCGTCTGCCTGCGCCCCGACGGCATGGACACGGCGCCCGAAGTGTGCGCTACGCTGCTTGATGCGGCTGCGCGGCTGCGCGATGCGGGCTGGACCGTGGACGAGGTCGACGGCCTGCCGCCGCTGAAAGAAGCAGTGCCATTGCAGATCGCCCTGTGGATGGGCGACGGCTACCAGGGCCTGGTGGAGGCGGCGCAGCGCGAAGGC
>JACMQP010000582.1 GCA_014376915.1 Ramlibacter sp. | reverse complement strand
TGCTGGAGGCCGATCTCAAGACCGAGGCCGGACAAAAAATCCTGCAGCGCGAACTGGCGAAGACCGACGTGCTGCTGACTTCGTTCCGGCCCTCGGCGCTGGCCAAGCTCGGGCTCGAATGGAAGCAGCTGCACACGCTGTATCCGGCACTGTCGCAGGTGGCAATCGTTGGCGCCACCGGGGCGCGGGCCGAGGAGCCTGGCCACGACCTCACCTACCTCGCCGACAACGGGTTGGTGTCGGGGCTGGAACTGCCCGCCACCCTGTATGCCGACATGGGCGGATCACTGCTGGCCAGCGAGGCCGTCCTGCAGGCTGCGCTGGTGCGCAACGAGCGCTACGGCGGCAGCGGCGAGAACCATCCGCAGGGCGTCTTTTTTGAGGTGGCGCTGGCCGATGCGGTCGGCTACCTCGCGCTGCCGCGGCAGTGGGGGCTGACCCGTCCCGATGGCGCCGTCGGCGGGGGCCACGCCGGCTACTGCGTTTACCCGTGCCGCGACGGCCGGGTGGCGGTGGCGGCGCTGGAACCGCATTTCGCGGCCTCGCTGTGCAAGGTGGCAGGCGTCGAGGCGAGGGGCGCCGGGACCATGTTCGAGCCCGCGACCCGCAGCGCCATCGCCGCCTTCTTTGCCGGCCGCAGCCGCGCCGAACTCGCGCGTCTCGCGCAGGAACACGACCTGCCGCTGCATTGCATGGCGTGAAGGCGGCGGCGACCTACGCCCTGGCGCGGCAATCGCGCTTAAACTGACGCGTTTATTCCGTCCCGTGATCGTGCAAACCAATTCCGGCGTCAATGTCCTTCTCGTCGACGACGAGCCCGCCAATCTGCTGGCGCTGGAAGTGGTGCTGGAGCCCCTGGGGGCTCGGCTGGTTCGCGCCGATTCCGGCGAGCAAGCGCTGCGCAAGCTCCAGGATGCGGACTTCGCGGCAATCCTGCTGGACGTGCGGATGCCAGGCATGGACGGCTTCGAAGCCGCCAAGCTGATCCGCTCGCGGCCCCGCTCCCGCTCGACCCCGATCATCTTCGTGACCGCCGACGGCTCGGAACTGTCGGTGGAGGAAGCCTATTCGATGGGCGCCGTGGACTTCCTCACCAAGCCGCTGGTGCCGGCCATCATCAAGGCCAAGGTCGCGTTCTTCATCGAATTGCAGCGTGGCAAGGACGAACTGCGCGCCGCTGAGCGCCGCGCCTCCCAGGAACGGGCGTTCCTGGCCGCGGTGCTGGAAGCGATCGAGGACGGCGTGGTCGCCTGCGGACCTGATGGCACGCTCACCCTGTTCAACCGCGCCACGCGAACCTTCCACGGGCTGCCGCAGGAGGGCCTGCCGCCCGGGCAGTGGGCCTCAGGCTATGACCTGTACCGCGAAGATGCCAGCACGCCGCTGCCGACGGCGGAAATTCCGCTGGCGCGCGCCTTGGCCGGCGAGCACCTGAGCGACTGCCGCATGGTGATCGCGCCCAAGGGCGGCCCGGCACGCACGGTGGTGGTCAGCGGCCGGCCGTTCCACGACGAGGACGGCCAGAAGCTGGGCGCCGTGGTCTCGATGCACGACGTCACCGCGGTGCGCGAAGCAGAACTGGCACACGAGGCCACGGTGCGAGAGCAGGGCCGGCGCGAGGAAGCCGAGGCCGCGGCCGAAGTGATCAATGCCAGCAAGGAGCGGGTGCGGCTGGCCACCGAGGCGGGCGGCTTGGGCGTGTGGCTGTGGGAAACGGCGACCGACACGGTGGTCTGGGAACACGACTGGCTGTACGACCTGTTCGGCTTGCCGCGCGATTCGGAGCCGATCAACGGTGCCCGCTTCCTGTCCGAGTACGTCCACCCCGAGGACGCGCAGGGGTTCCGCGACGCGGCGACTGCCACCGTCGAACGCGGCGAGCCTTTTCACTTCCTCGGCCGGATCTTCCGCCAGCCGGACCGCGAAGTGCGCTGGCTGGAATTCCGCGGCCGCCGCCAGTCGGCGTCGGAAAACGTGCCGCAACGGATCCTGGGCACGGCCGCCGACATCACCGAGCAGCACCGCTTTCAGGAACGGCTGCGCGTGAGCGAGGAGCGCTACCGCGCCTTGTTCGACGCGATCGACGAGGGTTTCTGCCTGATTGAAATGATCTCCGATGCCGGCGGCAAGCCGGTCGACTACCGCTTCCTGGAGGTCAACCCGGCGTTCGCCAAGCAGTCCGGGTTGCCGGATGCGGCAGGCAAGCGGATGCTGGAATTGGCGCCGGAGCACGAAACCGGCTGGTTCGACATCTACGGCCAAGTGGCACGCACCGGCGAGCCGGTGCGTTTCATGGACGAAGCCAAGGCCCTGGGTCGCTGGTTCGACGTCTACGCTGCCCGTCTCGGTGAAGCCGGCAGCCGGATCGTGGCCGTCCTGTTCAACGACATCACCGCCCGCAAGCGGGCCGACGACGACCTGCGCCGGCTGGCCGGCGAGCTGGCCGAATCGGACCGGCGCAAGACCGAATTCCTGGCCACTCTGGCACACGAGCTGCGCAACCCGCTGGCACCGCTGTCCAGCGGGCTGCAGGTGATGCGGCTGTCGGCCAACGATCCGCAGGCAGTGGAGCGCACCCGCAGCATGATGGAACGGCAGGTGACCCACATGGTGCGCCTGGTCGACGACTTGCTCGACATCGCCCGCATCTCCACCGGCAAGGTCGACCTCAAAAAGGAGCAGGTCGACCTGCAGACCGTCATCGCCAGCGCGGTGGAAACCAGCATGCCGCTGATCGAGGCCGGCCGCCATGAGCTGCTGGTGCAGATTCCCGACGAGGCGCTGCTGCTGGAAGTGGACCTGACCCGGGTCGCGCAGGTGGTGAGCAACCTCCTGAACAACGCCGCCAAGTACACGCCGGCGCGCGGCCGGATCGGCTTGGCGGCGCATCGCGACGACGGCTTCGTCGTGATCGCCGTCACCGACACCGGCATCGGCATTCCGCCGGCGGCGATGCCGACGGTGTTCGAGATGTTCACCCAGGTCGGACGCAACATGGAACGGGCGCAGGGCGGCTTGGGCATCGGCCTGTCGCTGGTGCGGCGGTTGATCGAGTTGCACGGCGGCACCGTCAACGCAGCCAGCGAAGGCGTCGGCCGGGGCAGCACCTTCACCGTCCGGCTACCGCTGGTGTTGCCTGAACAGGATCAGCGGCCTGCCGCCGTTGCGCTGGCCCACGCGTCGGCACCAGCTCGCGCGCCGGTCGCAGCGCCGGAGGCGTCGGCCGCCGCCGACGTGGGGCTGCGCGTGCTGGTGGTGGACGACAACATCGATGCCGCCGACACGCTGTCGGCGCTGCTCGAGATGAGCGGCCACGTCACACGCGTCGCCAACGACGGTCACCAGGCAATCGCGATGGCCGCCCAATTCCACCCGCAGGTGGTGTTCCTGGACATCGGGCTGCCCGGCATGAACGGCTACGAAGTGGCGCGCCGGCTGCGCGTGACCCCCGGGGTCGAGCGCGCCATCCTGGTCGCGCTCACCGGATGGGGCACGCGCGAGGACCGCGAACGCTCCAGCGAAGCCGGCTTCGATCATCACCTGACCAAGCCGGCCGACATGAATACCGTTGAAGCGCTGCTGGAAAGACTTGCGCGCGGCCAGTGAGACAGACGGATGCCGGACCCGATCCGGCGACTACGGTTGTCAGCTGCGCGCCCGCTCCCAGAACAGCTTGGTGGCATGCAGCCCCGCCGGCGTCCAGTGCTGCGCCGGCGACATTGCCTGCACCAGCAGCGCCATCTGCCGGGCGTCGTCCAGCTGCGGCAGTTGCTCGCACAGCGCCTGCAGGTCCGGGTCCAGCAATTCGTTGCCATCGTCATTGGCCGCAGCCGGCGCCGCCAGGCCGCGCGCGGCAGCCAGCTTCGCCTGGGCCCGGAACGTGGGGCGCCGCGTGCGGCCGGCGGGCGCTGCCTGCTCGGTGAAGGCCTGGCCGTCGCTGCTGGCGTCGCCGCGGATCCAGTCGTGGACCACCTGCAGCTCGTAGCTGCTGAAAACGCCGAACATCTCGGCCCGCTCGCCCTGCAGCAGGCCCCAGAACCGGCTCTGCTCCACCGGCGCGCCCAGCTTGATCCAGCGGGCCTGTAGCAATGCCGCCAGGAATCCCGGGGCCTGGTGTGACTGCGACAGCCAGTCGTTGACCTTGCGGCCCGCCACCTGGCAATAGTCCGAGTGCGCGCCATGGCCGGCGCCGCTCTTCTTGGCCAGGATGCGCTCCACCTCGGCCTTGATGTCGAAGCCCTCGATCACGTCCATCGTGCTCAGGCCGGCGTCGGCCAGCCGGCTGCCGGCGCGCACGCGCTTCCAGTACTGCGCCGCATCGCCGATCCGCGGCAGCGTGTCCAGCACCGCCTGGCAGGCGCGCATGGCGTGTCCGCTGTCGCTGTTGTCCACCGTGACATGGAGGGTGAAGTAGTACGGATCCAGGCCCAGCTCGTTGAGTTCGTAGGCGCTGACCAGAAGGTGCAGGGGCAGCTGTTCGTAGCCCAGGTTGAAGCCGACCAGCTCAGGCAGGAAGTCATCGGCGTTGCAGCCCAGTGCCAGCTGCACCAGGCCCTGCAGGTGCAGCTCTTCCGCCACGTCGTCCAGCGGATCGAGGCCGTAGCGGGCCAGCAGCTTGCGGTACAGCACGACGTGGTTCTTGTCGGCCGCGCCCTCGCCCAGCTCCTCGACATAGGTACGGACCAGGTCGTCGAAGCGGCCGTTGCGCCAGTGCGGCAGCAGGCCATAGAGCCACGCGCCGTCGACCAGCTTGGTCGGTGCGATTGAGCGCAGGAAGTGCAGGGCGTGGGCCCGATTGCCAAAGAAACGACGCGGTGCGCCGGCAGCGCGCTGCTCCAGATAGTCGCTATATTTCGCGGCCACGGCCTGGGCGCTTGCCCGCATCCAGGCCACCAGTTCCTGCGGCGACTCGGGCAGCGAGTCGCCCGCGTTGGCGGTGGCGGCCAGCTGCTCGCGCAGGAACCGGGCCGCTGCGTCGCGGGTTGCCGGGGCGGCCTGGCCCTGGGACAGGCGGCGGTACAGCGAAGTGATACGGCCTTCGCCGGCAACGGCGGCGCGGTCAGGGGTGCGGTGGGGGCCCGGCGTGGCGGTTGGGGTGGCCGCACGGGAAGCGGACCATTCTTGTTCGGCGGTGTACATCAGTTCGGTTCGGCTTCTGGTTGGCACCACTATGCGGCGCAAAACGGCGTCCGGGAAGAGCCCATGGACCCCTTTTTCCGTCGGCGCGCTCCTACGCCGTGGTCCATCGCTCCAAGGTGATTGCTCTGCCCGACCCGGGGAATCTCACCACCGCGGCCTTTGCACGACGAGCGCGACGGCGGCGATGCGTTCAGCCTGCCGGTAGGCCGGTGCGTCGAGCTCTTCGCCGAACACGTCCGGGTCCAGTTCCCAGTAACGCCAGCTGTTGCCGCCGGTTTCGGCCAGGGGCGCGAGCGCGTCGAACAGCGGGTCGCGCCCTTCGACCATCGCGGCGCCGGTGTAGAGCACCAGCCGTCCGCCGGGCGCCAGCCGCGGCAGGCCCTCGGCGACGATGCGTTCCGACAGCCCGCCGCCCAGCGGCCCGCCGCCGTGCCGGTAGGTGCGTGCGGAGGGGTCGACCAGGTAGGGCGGGTTTGCAAGGATCAGGTCGAAAGCGCCTTCGACACCCGCGTACAGGTCCGACTGCGCCAGCCCCACCCCGCCAAGCCCGGCCAGTGCGGCGTTGGCGCTGGCGTGAACGAGCGCCCGCGGATTGATGTCGGCCAGAACCAGCGCTGGCGCGACGAACTCGCTCGCCAGCACGGCCACCATGCCGCCCGGCCCGGCGCCGCAGCCCACGTCCAGGATGCGGGCGCCGGCGCGCAGCGGTTCGCGCTGCAACTCGGCCCCGATCAACGCAGCGAAACGGTAGGTGTCGGGGCCGAAGAACACGGCGTCGGCCTCGCCAGTCGGATAAGCCGAGTGCGCGTACAGCTGCTCGCCCAGCGTGGAGAAGCGCACCCTGCTGCGCAGCAGCAGGCCCTCCTCGTGCAGCAAACCGGCGCCGCGCAGCCAGCCCCCAACCTGGTCCGGCAACAACCCGGGCGCGAACGGCCGGCTCCAGCCGAACACGTCGCGCAGGTCGCGCGCCTGCTGGACGCCGGGCCGCGCATTGACGCGCGCGTGGGTCGCCGGCGTGACGGTGACGAAACGGTAGTCCGATCCCTGCAGCCAGCGGCCAACCAAGACCAGCGATTCCTCCAGCGCAATGACAGTCATGGGACGTCATGTTCGCCGCAACCGCGCCGGGCGCCTGTAGGAGGTTGCGCCATGCTTGCCTGGCACGGTAGTAACGGTTTCGTCTTACAGCGCGGGCGCGGGCCAGCCCGTATGCTCATGCGATGAACAACGAGGCCCTGAAGGCGCCGCGAGGCCTCTCGGTGGCGTGGGCCCGCCACGGTGATGAAGTGCGGCAGGCGCAGCGCCTGCGCCATGCCGTGTTCGCCGGCGAGCTCGGCGCCCGGCTGAACACACCCCTTCCTGGCCATGATGTCGATCGCTTCGACGATTTCTGCGAGCACCTGCTGGTCCGCCACGCCGAGTCCGGCGAAGTTGTCGGCACCTATCGCGCGCTGACGCCGGCCCAGGCCCGTCGCGCAGGGTCCACCTACACCGACAGCGAATTCGACCTGGCGCCACTGGCGCCGCTGCGCTCGCGCATGCTGGAGTTGGGCCGCAGCTGCGTCCATCCCCAGCACCGGCAAGGCGCGGTGATCCTGGCGCTGTGGGGGGCGCTGGCGCAATTCATGGCGATGAACGAACTCGACACCATGATCGGCTGCGCCAGCATCCCGCTGGTGCATGGCGGGATGGCGGCGGCCGGCATCTGGAACCGCGTGCGCCACACGCACCTGGCGGCGGCGGCGCTGCAGATCGCGCCACACCGGCCGCTGCCGTTGCCGCCCGACGTGCAACTGCGTGCCCTCGATGCGGCGCCACCGCCATTGATCCTCGGTTACCTGCGCCTCGGCGCGCGAGTGCTTGGGCCGCCGGCCTGGGACCCGCACTTCAACAGCGCCGACCTGCCGCTGCTGGTGCGGCTCGCCGACCTGCCGCCGCGCTACCGGCGCGGCCTCGCCGGTGTCTGATGCCGGGGCCGCCGCTGCGGCGCCGCGCAGCACGCTCGAACGCATGCCCAAGTGGCTCATCTGCGTCCCTCTGGTGCTGCAGTGGCTGGCGCTGGCGTTGCGGCACGGTGGCCTGACGCTGCCGTCGGCGGCCAATCCTGCAATCACCTCCGGCGGGCTGGTCGGTGAAACCAAGCTCGAATACTTCGCCAGCATGGGCCCGCTCGCGCTTGCCGCGACTGCGCGCCATTGCGCCCTGCCGCCAGCCGCCCGGATCTCGATGCCAGCCATGCGCGAGGCGCTGGTGCGGGAAGGCCTTTGCTTTCCGCTGGTCGCCAAACCCGATCTGGGCATGTGCGGCTTCGGCGTGCGGCGCCTCGACGACGAAGCGCAGCTGGCCGACTACCTCACCGGCTTTCCGCGCGACCAGACCGTCGTGCTGCAGGAGTATCTGGTCGACGAGGGCGAGGCCGGCATCTTCTATGCGCGCGATCCGGACGCGGAGCACGGCCGCATCATCGGCCTCGCGCTGCGCTACTTCCCGCGCGTCACCGGCGACGGCGTGTCGAGCGTCGACGCGCTGATCGGACGCGACCCGCGCGCGTCCCGCGTGCGCAGCGCCGGCCATCGTCTGGCGGTGGACGGCGCGCTGGTGCCGGCCATGAACGAGCAGGTCCGGCTGGCCACCATCGGCTCGACCCGGGTCGGTGGCCTGTACCGGGACGGCTCCCATTGCATCACGCCGGCGCTGACCACGCGCATCGACGCCATTGCCCGCGACATGACGCAGTTCTACTTCGGCCGCTTCGACGTGCGCTTCGCCGACGAAGGCGCCCTGCGCGCCGGCGGGATCCGGATCATGGAAGTCAACGGCGCCGGCTCGGAGGCGATCCAGGCCTGGGATCCGGCCTTCGGCCTGCTGCGCGCCCTGCGCACCATCTTCGCCAAGCAGCGCACGCTGTTCGAGGTCGCCGCCGCCAACCGCCGGCGAGGCGCCCGGCCGATCGGGCTGTGGCGGCTGGCGCGGCTGCACTTCGCGCAACAGCGGCTGCTGGACGCATACCCGCCCTCCAACTAGGTTCGTTGCCGATGGCGTTCTGGACTAGTGGAGCATCACCCTGCCCCTGCTGCAAATCCCGGCGAGCTTCAGCGCGGCGGCTTCCGCTGCGCAGCCAGCCGCACGATCTGCGTGTTCAACCGGGCCAGCTCGGCGTCGATCGCGGCCGAGCGTGCCGGATCCACGGAAACCGGTTTGCCGTCGACGATGCGCGACTCCATCGCCAGCGTTTCCTGCAGCAGCTGCGCCACCCGCAGTGCGGCGTCCAGCAGCGGCGCCCGCGGGTCGTTGACCGGCAGCGCGATGGCGGACAGCTGTGCCACCAGCCGCACGAATCGCGGCGCATGAACTTGCCGGCTGCGCTCGTCGGCCTCGAGCTCGCCCAGTTTGCCGGAGCGGACTTCCCGCGCCTCCTGCTCCAGCACCTGCACCGATTGCGAAAACTCCGCGAGGCCGCGCTCCAGCGCCACGTTGGCGGCGAAAGCCTCGCTCAAGTCGAACGGCGCGCGCGGCGCGGTGAAACCCACGACCGTCGTGGCGACGACGATGAACAGCACCGCCAGCGGCGCCCGGAAGCCGACGCTGG
This sequence comes from Ramlibacter sp., assembly GCA_014376915.1. The sequence continues at coordinate 299 of JACMQP010000582.1, read as the reverse complement.
CGCGAAAATGCGCCAGGTCGAAGCGCTCCGGCAGGATGAACGCCAGTGCGGCGCCAGCCAGCAGGCCGCCGACGTGGGCAGCGTTGTCGACGCCGGGCGCCAGGCCCTGCACCAGCGAGTACACGACGAAGAAGCCAATACCGCCCAGCGTGCGTCTGCCGAACAGCCGCGGTAACCGCCGGCGATGGTGAAACACCGCCACCAGCAGTGCGCCGGCGACGCCGAACACCGCACCCGAGGCGCCGACCGAGACACCGGTGCGGGCCGAAAAATGCAGGCTGGCCGCGCTGCCCGCCAGC
>JACMQP010000581.1 GCA_014376915.1 Ramlibacter sp. | reverse complement strand
GCTGGCAATCTCGGTGGCCGACCAGGTGTTGATGCTGCAGTACTCCATCTACTCGGTGATCAGTCCCGAAGGCTGCGCTTCGATTTTGTGGAAGACCTCGGAGAAGGCGCAAGAAGCGGCCGACGCCATGGGCATCACGGCGCATCGCCTGAAAGCATTGGGCCTGATCGACAAGATCGTCAACGAGCCGGTCGGCGGCGCTCACCGCGACACCCGCCAGATGGGGGCCTTCCTGAAGCGAGCGCTCAACGACGCGTGGCGCCAGCTGAGCGACCTGAAGACGCGCGAACTGCTGGACCGTCGCTATGAGCGACTGCAAAGCTACGGCCGCTACACCGACACCAAAGCCGACGCCCGCTGACGGCGCGCGGCTGGTCGCCGAGGCGATCGTCGCCTTTTCTCCTGCGCTGCCCGTCGCGGTGGCCTACAGCGGCGGCGCCGACTCCACAGCGCTGCTCGCTGCCTGCGCGGCCAGGTGGCCGGGCCAGGTGCGGGCCATCCACATCCACCACGGATTGCAAGCCGCCGCTGACGGCTTCGAACAGCATTGCATCATGACCTGCGAGCGCCTTGAGGTGCCGCTGGCGGTGCGCCGCGTCGATGCCCGGCATGCGTCCGGCCAGAGCCCGGAAGACGCCGCCCGCCGCATCCGCTACGACAGCTTGCGCGCCGTGGCGCAGCAGGAGTGGAGCGGCGCCGTGAAGGATATCGCCATCGCCCAGCATGCCGACGACCAGGTCGAAACCATGTTGCTCGCTCTGTCGCGCGGGGCCGGGCTGCCGGGGCTTGCGGCGATGCCCGCGCGCTGGGAGCGCGACGGCATCAGCTGGCACCGGCCCTTGCTCTGCGTCCCCGGCCCGGCTATCCGCAAGTGGCTGGCAGAGCGCAAGCTGGAGTGGATCGACGACCCGACCAACGCCGACACCGCCTTCACCCGCAATCGCATCCGTTCGCAGTTGCTGCCGGCACTGGCCGCAACCTTCCCCCAGTTCCGCGCCACCTTCGCCCGCAGCGCTAGCAATGCCGCCCAGGCCCGGCAACTGCTGGAAGAGGTGGCGGCGCAGGACTTGCCGATCACCGGCTCGCCGCCGCAGATCAAGCTGCTGCAAAGCTTGTCACGGGCGCGGCAGGCGAACGCGCTGCGCTTCTGGCTCAAGCGCGAACACGCCACCAGCGCCAGTGCCGCCCAGCTTGAGGAGCTGCTGGACCAGGTGGCCGCCTGCACCACCCGCGGCCATGCGATCAACATCAAGGTCGGCCACGGCTTTGTCGAGCGGTACGGCGGCAATTTGTCCTTCACGCGCTCGGTATAATCCGCAGGTTTTCAGCGCTCTGGCGCGCCCCGCCCGAGGGGCTGGTCGCTCTCCTTTCCCTCCGCACTCCCATTCCAATGGCACTGATCGTTCACAAATACGGCGGCACGTCGATGGGTTCGACCGAGCGCATCCGCAACGTCGCCAAACGCGTGGCCAAGTGGGCGCGGGCCGGCCACCAGATGGTGGTCGTTCCCAGCGCCATGAGCGGCGAAACCAACCGCCTGCTGGGCCTGGCCAAGGAACTGTCGCCGGCCAAGGCCTCCCGGGCCGTGGACCGCGAGCTCGACATGCTGGCTTCCACCGGCGAGCAGGCCTCGTCGGCACTGCTGGCCATCGCGCTGCAGGCCGAGGGGCTCGAATCGGTCAGCTATGCCGGCTGGCAGCTGCCGATCCGCACCAATAGCGCCTACACCAAGGCCCGGATCGAATCGATCGACGACAGGAAGGTGCGCGCGGACCTGGATGCGGGCAAGGTGGTGATCGTCACCGGTTTCCAGGGCGTGGATGAAGCGGGCCACATCACGACGCTGGGCCGGGGCGGCAGCGATACGTCCGCCGTGGCCGTGGCCGCCGCGATGAAGGCCGCGGAATGCCTGATCTACACCGATGTCGACGGCGTCTACACCACCGACCCACGC
>JACMQP010000580.1 GCA_014376915.1 Ramlibacter sp. | reverse complement strand
GCCATTGAGCAGCGCGCCGTGAATGGCCACGAACAGGCCGTGCACGTGGAAGATCGGCAGCGCGTGGATCAGCACGTCGCCGCGCTGCCAGCCCCAATACGCCTTGAGCACCTGCGCGTTCGACAGCAGGTTGCCGTGGGTCAGCATCGCGCCCTTGCTGCGGCCGGTGGTGCCGCTGGTGTAGAGGATGGCGGCCAGGTCGTCCGGCGCCCGGCGCTCCACCGCATGGCGGTCGCTCTGGTGGGCGGCGCGTTCCAGCAGCGAGCCGCTGCGATCCTCATCGAGCGTGAAGACGTGGCGCGTGCCGGCCTTGAAGGCGATCTTGCTCACCCAGCCGAAATTCCCGCTGCTGCACACCACCACCGACGGTTCGGCGTCGCGGATGAAGTAGTCGATCTCGGCGCTCTGGTAGGCGGTGTTGAGCGGCAGGAAGACGTAGCCGGCGCGCAGCGTCGCCAGGTACAGCAGCATCGCCTCGACCGACTTTTCCACCTGCACCGCAATCCGGGCACCGGCCGGCAGATTCAGCGAATCGAGCAGGTTGGCCAGCATCGCGCTGGCCCGTTCCAGGTCGCTCCAGGAATAGACCAGGCCGTCGGCCGTTTCCAGAGCCGCAGCCTGGAGGTCGGACGGGAACGCCGCGCGCAGCGCGGCGAACAGGTTGTCGTTGGTCATGAGTTGCCGTTGTCCAGAGAAAAAGGGCCAGGCGCCGCCCGGCCCGCACGCACCCTGCGGGCCGCTCAGTCGAGGGTGGCGCCGGAGGCCTTCACCACGGTGGACCAGCGCCTGATCTCGTCGTGTACGAACGCGCCGAACTGCTGCTGGCTCAAGTCGGGGAAATCGGCGCCGTTGCTAGCCCAGATCGCCTTGAGCTCGCTCGAGCCGACGGCCTTGCGCACCTCGTCGGCCACCCGTGCCTGGATCTCCGGCGGCGTGCCCTTGGGCGCCCACAGGCCGTACCACGTGGTGACGGTGTAATCGGGCAGGCCCACTTCGGCCGCGCTCGGGACATCGGGGAAGGCCGCGTTTCGCTTGTTGCCCGACACCATCAGCGCCTTGATGCGGCCGCCCTTGATGTGCGCCGACGACGAACCCAGGCCGTCGAACATCATGTCGACGTTGCCTGAGATCAGGTCCTGCAGCGCGGGGCCGGCGCCACGGTAGGGGATGTGCGTGATGAAGGTTTTGGTCTGCTGTTTGAACAGCTCGCCGGCCAAGTGGTGCGACGTGCCGCTGCCGGCCGAGCCGTAGTTGTACTTTGCCGGGTTCTTGCGCACCAGCGCCAGGAAGGTCTTGAGATCGGTGGCCTCGATCCGCTTCGGATTGACCACCAGCACCTGCGGGACCCGCGCCACCAGCGTGATCGGCACGAAGTCGCGCTCGAGGTCGTAGTCGAGCTTGGGGTACATCGACGGCGCGATGGTGTGGTGCACGGCGCCCATGAACAGCGTATAGCCGTCCGGCGCGCCCCGCGAGGCGATGCCGGCGCCCACGGTGCCGCCGGCGCCGCCGCGGTTGTCGATGATCAGCTGCTTGCCGGTCTGTCTGGCGAACTGCGCTGCCAGCGGCCTTGCGAAAGCGTCGGTGCCGCCACCGGCCGGAAACGGCACCACCATCATCACCGGTTTGGTTGGCCAGCCGCTCTGGGCCCAGCCTGGCGCGGATAAGGCGGCCGTGCCGGCGGCCGCTGCGCCAAGCAGCTGGCGACGGTTAAAGCGAGCAGTCATCGTTGTCTCCTGTCGTTGTGTGATCCGGAAGGCCTTAAAAATACAGCTCTTCGATCGCGCCGGACACAGGGATTTTTCCCTGTGCGACCTGGGCCCGGTGTTTGTCCAGTCGCCTGAGATCGTATAGGTAATTCACCATCAGCCCGTAAGACTGCTTGATGCCCTTGACAGAGGGGTCGCCGCCCCAGTTCAGGCGCTCGATTCGGGCGCCGTTGCCGAGGTGGAACCGTGCCACCGGGTCCGCGGGTTTGCCCTGCTGCTGCTCCCGGCCCAGGTAGCAAGCGGCACAGGCCAGCAGGAAGGCGCGCAGCGGCGATTTCGCTTCAAGGGCCAGCGGCTTTTCCAGCGCAGCCAGCAGCGCCTCGGGTGTCAGTTCGCGGACGCCGGCAGTCCGCGCCAGTTTGGCGCGCGATTTCTCCCCGGCTTGCTCCAGCATGGCGCCGGCATGCTTTTGCAGCCAGGAGCGCAAGCCAGGGATGGGCGACAGCGTGACGAAGATCTTCAGGCGGGGAAATTCGTCTTTCAGGGTTTCCACTACCCGCTTGATCAGCGAGTCGCCGAAGCTCACGCCGCGCAGTCCGTGCTGGGTGTTGCTGATCGAATAGAAGATCGCGGTGGTGGCCTTCTCCAGGTCGGCCGGCGCCGCGGTTTCGTCCAGCAGCGGCGTGATCGAACCGGCGATGGCGTCCATCAGCGCCACTTCCACGAAGATCAGCGGCTCGCCTGGCAAGCGCGGATGGAAGAAGCCGTAGCAGCGGCGGTCGCTGTCCAGCCGGTTCTTGACGTCGTCCCAGCTGCGAATGTCGTGCACCGCCTCGTATTTGATCAGCTTCTCGATCAGCGAAGCCGGCGAGTCCCAGCTGATGCGGCGCAGGTCGAGGAAGGCGACGTCGAACCAGGTGGAGAACATGTATTCCATCTCGACGTCCAGCGCCTGCAGCCGCTTGTCGGCCTTCAGGTGCGGCAACATCTCGGCCCGCAGGTCCACCAGGAAGCGGATCCCGTCCGGGAACACGCTGAAGCGCTGCAGCAGCCGCCGCCGCGGCGACACCGTGGCCCGGCGCAGCCGCACTTCGGCCACTGCCTCGTCCGCCGTGCCCACAGCAGCTGCGTACTTCGCTTGCGCCGCCTTGGCTGCCTGCTGGTCGGCGACGAATTGCTCGCTCATCAGCAGCCAGAAGTCGCGCCTTTCCTCCGGCGTCGCGGCGGCGTACCAGGTTGCCATGACCTGAGCACGGCGGCCGCCTTCGACTTCGCTGACGTGCGGATCGATGATGGCCTGCAAGTCGGCCAGGGTCCGCCGTAGGGCGCGTGGCGACAGCGCTTCGGGCTGCTGGCGCAGCGTGGCCTGCAGGCGCTCGCGGATCGTCCGGCTGGCGGCCTCCGCCTTGGGCGCCGCCGCCGTTCCCTGCGCCTGTGCCACCAGCGCCGAGCGCAGCGGCTGGAGCGTCGCTGCCGCGTCCGGCGGCATCACGCTGAGCCGCACCCTGTCGGCGCTGCGCGAGAGCCAGCTGCCTGCGTTCATGCCAACCTCGACCTGGTTGCATCCACCAGTTCGCGCAGGGCGGTGCGCTGGCGGGTGAGGTGGGTGCGCATGGCCGCTTCGGCGCCTTCGGCATCGCGCGCCTTCAGCGCGGCGAACACCGCCAGATGCTCGGCCAGACTCTGGTCCAGGCGGCCGGGCGCATGCAGTTGCTGCAGCCGCGCCAGCTTGACGATCTTGCGCAGATCGCCGATCACCTGGGCCAGCCAGCGGTTGTCGGCCAGCGCGATGATGGCCTCGTGGATCTCGAAGTTGACGCTGTAGTAGTCGTTGATCCGGCGCGCCCTGGCGTGGCGCCCCAACTTGTCGTGCAGGACCTGCAGCGCCCGCAGGTCGGCGTCGCTCGCGTGCAGCGCCGCCTCGTGGGCGCAGCGCCCTTCCAGCAACGCGATCACCGGAAAGATTTCGTCCAGGTCCTTGGCCGTCACCTGGTTGACGAAGCAGCCGCGCCGCGGCTCGTGCCGCACCAGGCCCTCCGCCGTCAGCACCTTGAGCGCTTCCCGCAGCGGCGTGCGCGAGATCTTCAACTGCGCCGCCAGCGCCACCTCGTCGAGGAAGGCGCCCGGCGCCAGCTCGCCGGCGAAGATCCGCTCGCGCAGCTGGGCGGCGACTTCGTCATGGAGGGAGTTGTGGACGACGCGCATGGTGCAAGGCGGCTAAGCGGCTCCGTAATTTCCTGTAATTACAGCGAATTATGGGAGCTTGTGCCGGGGCGTGCCGGCGAATACCCCGCAGGAAAAACCCTGAGTTGGATTTATGCGACGTTGCGCCGGTCGGCCCAGAGCCACAGGCCGATACCAGCCAGCACCATCGGCACGCACAGCCACTGGCCCATGCTCATGCCAAGCGCCAGCAACCCGAGGAAGTTGTCGGGCTCGCGGAAGAATTCCGCGACGAAGCGCAGCACGCCATAGCCGATCAGGAACACCGCGGAAACCTGCGCCTGCTTGTGCTGACGCCGGCCGTACAACCACATCAGCACGAACAGCAGCAGCCCTTCCAGCAGGAACTGGTAGACCTGCGACGGATGGCGCGGCTGCATCGAGCCCGATTGCGGAAAGACCATGCCCCACGGCAGGCCCGGATCCGCCAGCCGGCCCCAGAGTTCGCCGTTGATGAAGTTGCCGACCCGCCCCGCCGCGAGCCCCGGCGGCACGCAAGGCGCCACGAAGTCCATGACTTGCCAGAACTGCTTGTGGCGCGAGCGCGCGAACCACAGCTGCGACACGATCACACCGAGCAATCCGCCGTGGAAACTCATGCCGCCCTGCCAGACGGCGAAGATCTCGAGCGGATGGGCGAGGTAGTAGCCGGGCTTGTAGAACAGGCAGTAGCCGATGCGGCCGCCGATGACGACACCCATCACGCCCAGGAACAGGATGTCCTCGACGTCCTTGCGGCTCCAGGCGCCGGCGCCGG
>JACMQP010000110.1 GCA_014376915.1 Ramlibacter sp. | reverse complement strand
TCGCCGCGCTCGCGCTGGCGACGTTCTCGGCACAGGCCACCGACCTGATGCAGGCCTGGCAGGCCGCCCGCGAGCACGACCCCGACGCGGCGATCGCGCTGGCGGCGCGGCAGGCGGGTGAAACGCGCAGGGCGCAGGCCGCGGCGCTGTGGCGCCCGACCGTGGTCCTCAACGCCACCATCGGCGCCATGAACGCCGACACGGCGATGACCGGCGCGCGCTTTTCCGCGCCCGGTTTGGCCCAATCAGACGGCGTGAACTTCGCGACCTCCGTCCATGGCGGCACCTCGACGCGGTGGGGCGTGAGCGCGCGCCAGCCACTGATCAACGGCGACAAGCAGGCGCAGCGCCGCCAGTTGCTGCTCGGCGCCGATGCCGCCGACCTCGAATGGCAGGCCGCGCAGCAGGAGCTGATGCTGCACACCGCGCAGCGCTACTTCGACGTGGTGCTGGCCGAGCGCAAGCTCGACCTGCAGCGGCGCCAGCAGGTCGCCGTGGACAAGGCACTGGTGGAAGCGCGGGACCGATTCGCAGCCGGCGACAAGCCGGTGACCGACACCCACGAGGCGTCGGCCCGGGCCCGCGCCCTGCAGGCGCAGGTGCTGGCGTCCGAAAGCGAACTGCAACTGGCGCGCGAGCAGCTGTCGGATGCCACCGGCTTGCCACTCGCGGCGCTGCAACTGGCGCCGTCGCTGGACGCCGCCGCACCGGCGGTGCTGCCGCCGCTCGATCAGTGGCTGGAGCGCGCCGGCCGCGACAACCTGCTGCTGCGGCTGCAGCTGGCCAACGCGGAGTCGGCCGGGCAGGAAGTCGCCAGGCGCAGCGCCCGCGCCAGCGTGACGCTCGACCTGGTGGCGGAAGCGGGCCGCGACCGGCTGTCCGGCAGCGGCGACTTTGGCGGCGCCAGCAACACATCCAGCCAGCAGATGATCGGCCTGCAGCTCACCGTGCCGCTGTCCACCGGCGGCATGCGCAGCGCCCGGCAGGACGAAGCGCTGCGGCTGCAGGACAAGGCCAACGCCGAAGTCGAGCGCGCCCGCCAGCAGGTGCGCCAGCAAACCCGCGCCGCCTGGCTCGGCCTGCAGACCGGACAGGCCCGCCTCGACGCGCTCTCGGAGTCGTTGATCGCCAGCCGCGCCCGCCTGGACGCGACGCAGCTCGGGCGCCAGGTCGGCGATCGCACCACGCTGGACCTGCTCAACGCGCAAAACGACGCCAGCAGCGCCGACCTGGCACTGGTCCGGGCCAGGGCCGACGTGCTGCTGAACCGGCTGCGGCTGTCGGCGCTGGCCGGCGAACTGGACAAAGCGCGATTGCAGGAAGTCAACGCTTCGCTGGCGCGCTGACCTGCCTATCCGGCAGGCGCTGCGTCGCAGGCCCCGCCGGCATTGGGCCCGGGGGAGTTCACCCGCGGCCAGCCCACAGCGTTGTCCACAGATCGTGTGGATATCTCGCGCGCGGCCGGGACGCTACTGCAGCGGCTCCTTGAGCGCCTTGGGGATGGGCAGCGGCAGCACGCCGATGCCCTCTTCGAGCAGGGCCTGCGTTTCGCCGGGCGAGGCCTGGCCGCGGATGCCGCGCTCATCGGTCTCGCCGTAGTGCATGCGCCGCGCTTCCTCCGGGAAGCGAGCGCCGACGTCTTCGGTGTTGGCCATCACATGACGCACCATCTTCATCCAGGCGGCCTGCATCGTCTTGTCGGGGGCGGCGACCACTTCCTGCGCCTGCACCGACACTGGCTCCTGCCTGGCCGATCCGAGGTTCAGCCGGGGGGCGCTGAGCATCTTGGTGACGGCGGCGTCGCCGCAGAGCGGGCACTCGATCAGGCCGCGACCCAGCTGGTCCTGAAAATCCGCCTCGGAACCGAACCAGCCTTCGAAACTGTGCCGCTGCGAGCACTGGAGATCGAGGACTTTCATTGCGTCGGTTCAAACATGTTTCATTATGAGTGCCAGTCCAGTGACCACGCTCCCGAAAGGACGTTCTGCAGCCACAGCGCGCACGACAACGTCTTGGCGTCAGTGACCTTGCCGTCGCGGCACCACTCAAGCAGCTCCTGCGGCGTGGCGGCGATCACGTCGAGGAACTCGCCGGCATCCAGGTGGCGCTGGCCGCTGTCGGCCAGGCCGCGCGCGAACCAGATCTCGATGAACTCCGTCGAGTACGAGATCACCGGATGCAACTCGCCGGCGCGGGCCCACTCGCGTGCGGAGTAGCCGGTTTCCTCCAGCAGCTCGCGCTTCGCGCACACCAGCCGGTCTTCACCGGCGTCGATCTTGCCGGCCGGGAATTCGATCATCACGCGCTGCACCGGGTAGCGGTATTGCCGCTCCAGCAGCACCCGGCCGTCGTCGAGCAGCGGCACGATCACCACCGCGCCGGGATGGACGATGTATTCGCGCGTCGCCGTGCCGCCACCGGGAAGTTGCACCGTGTCCCGGAAAGCGTGCAGCAGCTTGCCCTGGAACAGCTCCTTGCTGTCCTGCCTGCGCTCGATCAGGTGGTCGTCCTTGTCAGCCATGGTCAGTCGGCCTCGGGGCGGCCGCAAGCGTGGCGGCTCATTGATTCTTGTGCTTCCACAGGTAGCGCCAGATGAAGCCAGGGAACGCGAAGGTGATGAACAGCGCGCCGGTGACGGCGTAGAACTCCCACTTCTGCGGCGCGATCTGGCCGGCGCGCTGCTCCAGCAGCAGGCCCAGTCCGCCCGCGACGAAGTACATCAGCACCAGTTCCGCCAGCCGCAGCGGCAGCGGCTTGATGCGCTTGAGCGGCAGCAGCCCGAGCAGGCGGTCGTTGGCGAACGGCAGATTGGCGGCCAGGAAGGACGCCACGATGACCAGCCAGACGGAGACGGTGTTAGACACGAGAGAAGAAGCGAAGAGGCCGCTCAGCCCTTCGCCGGGCCGCCCCGGGGAGCACTGCGCGCCCTCGGAGGGCAGAACAGCGGCGCCGCTGCAAACGTGCGGGCCAACATTACGTTGCCAGAGTCTTGACGATGGCCTGCGCGCAGAGCGTCATCAGGCCGCCGGGAACGATGCCTAGGATCAGCACCAGCGCGCCGTTGATCGTCAGCACGGCACGCACATCGGCCGGGGCCGAGACCGTGGTGGCTGTGATCGGCTCGTCGAAGTACATCACCTTGACTACGCGCAGGTAGTAGAAGGCGCCGACCAGCGACATCATCACGGCGAACACTGCGAGCCCGATGTAGAGACCCTGGCCCGATGACACCAGCGCCTGCAGCACCGCCAGCTTGGCGTAGAAGCCCACCAGCGGTGGCACGCCGGCCAGCGAGAACATGCAGATCGCCATCACGCCGGCGAACAGCGGGCTGCGCTGGTTCAGGCCCGCCAAGTCGGTGATCTCCTCGCTTTCGAAGCCTTCGCGGGCCAGCAGCAGGATGATGCCGAAACTGGCCAGCGTGGTCAGCACGTAGGTGACGATGTAGAACATCGCCGAGCTGTAGGCATTGGCCGCCGACAACGTGTTGCCGTTGACCACCCCCGACATCAGGCCCAGCAGCACGAAGCCCATCTGCGCGATGGTCGAATAGGCCAGCATGCGCTTCAAGTTGGTCTGCGCGATGGCGGCCAGGTTGCCGATCAGGAGCGATGCGACGGCCATCAGCGCCAGCATCTGCTGCCAGTCGATCGCCAGCGGCAGCAGGCCCTCGACCAGCAGGCGGATGGCGATCGCGAAGGCGGCCAGCTCCGGCGCGCTGCCGATCATCAGCGTGACCGCGGTCGGCGCGCCCTGGTAGACGTCGGGAATCCACATGTGGAACGGGGCGGCGCCGAGCTTGAAGGCCAGGCCCGAGACGATGAACACCAGGCCGAACACCAGCACCTGGTGCTTGACCTGGCCGGAGTTGACGATCTTGAAGACGGTGCCGATGTCCAGCGACCCCGTTGCGCCGTACAGCATCGACAGGCCGTACAGCAGGAAGCCGCTGGCCATCGCGCCGAGCACGAAGTACTTCATGGCGGCCTCGGTGGCGGTTGCGTGGTCGCGCCGCAGCGCCACCAGCGCGTAGCTCGACAGCGTCAGCAGTTCAAGCCCAAGGTAGATCACCAGGAAGTTCTGCCCCGAGATCATCACGAAGATCCCGAGCAGCGAGAACATTGCCAGCGTGAACAGCTCGCCGCCCTGCAGCATCTCGCGGTCCGCCGCATAGCCGCGGCCATAGACCAGGCAGACCATCATGCTGATGGTGGCGAAGAACCTCAGCCAGTTGCCCATCGGGTCGCTCACCACCATACCGCCGAAGGCGTAGAGGGTCTGGCCCTCCAGGGCGAAGTCGGCGGTGAACCAGGCGACGACGGCCAGTGTGGCCATGGTCAACCAGTAGCTGGCGGTGCGCAGGCGCGAGGTGACGCCCAGATCCACCAGGGCGATCACGCAGGCCATGACCAGCAGCAGGATTTCGGGCGACGTGGCGATCAGGCTAATCTTGTCCAGCATGTTCCAGCTCTCTCAGTTCAGTTTGGACACGGCCACGTGCTTGAGGAAATCCGCGACCGAGGCGTTCATGATGTCGGTGAACGGCTTGGGGTTGACGCCCATCCAGAGCACGGCCACGGCCAGCAGGCCCAGCATCAGGAATTCGCGCGCGTTGATATCCTTGAGCGCCCTGACCTTCTCGTTGACGACCGGTCCCAGGTAGACCCGCTTGTACATCCACAGCGTGTAGGCGGCGCCGAAGATCAGCGCCGTCGCGGCGCCGAAGCCGAGCCAGAAGTTGGCCTTCACGGCACCCAAAATCACCATCCACTCGCCGACGAAACCCGCGGTGGCCGGCAGGCCGCAGTTGGCCATGGCGAACAACAGCGCGAACGCCGCGAAGTTGGGCATCGTGTTGACGACGCCGCCGTAGCTCGCGATCTCGCGCGAATGGACCCGGTCGTAGAGCACGCCGATGCACAGGAACATCGCGGCCGAGACGAAGCCGTGGGCGATCATCTGCACGATGCCGCCGGCCACGCCCAGGTCGTTGAAGATGAAGAAACCCAGCGTGACGAAGCCCATGTGCGCCACCGACGAATAGGCCACCAGCTTCTTCATGTCCTGCTGCACCATTGCCACCAGGCCAACGTAGATCACTGCGATCAGCGACAGCGCGATCATCAGCCAGGCCCACTCGCGCGAAGCGTCCGGCGCGATCGGCATCGAAAAGCGCAGGAAACCATAGGCGCCCAGCTTCAGCATGATGGCGGCCAGCACGGCGGAGCCGCCGGTGGGCGCTTCGACGTGCACGTCCGGCAACCAGGTGTGGACCGGCCACATCGGCACCTTGACGGCGAAGGCCGCGAAGAAGGCGAAGAACAGGAAGGTCTGCGCGGTCGAGCCCAGCGGCAGCTTTTGCCAGGTCGCCAGGTCGAAGCTGCCGCCGGACTTGGTGTACAGGAACACCAGCGCGATCAGCATCAGCAGCGAGCCGAGCAGCGTGTACAGGAAGAACTTGAAGGCCGCGTAGATCTTGTTGGGCCCGCCCCAGACACCGATGATCAGGTACATCGGGATCAGCGTCGCTTCGAAGAAGGTGTAGAACAGGATGCCGTCGAGCGCGCAGAACACGCCGATCATCAGGCCCGACAGGATCAGGAACGCGCCCATGTACTGGTTGACGCGCTCGGTGATCACCTCCCAGGCCGAGATCACCACGATGACGGTGATGAAGGCGGTGAGCAGCACGAACCAGAACGAAATGCCGTCGATGCCCAGGTGGTAGTACACGTTGAAGCGCTCGATCCAGGGCGCGCGCTCGACGAACTGCATCGCGGACGTACCGAGCTTGAAGCCGCCGTACAGGGGCAGCGTGACCAGCAGGCTGATGACGCTGCCGATCAGCGCGATCCAGCGGACGGCGCGCGCCTGCTCGTCGCGCCCGAACGCCAGCAGCACGACGCCGAAGAAGATCGGCGTCCAGATCGCAAGACTCAACAAACCCATTTCTTCTTTTCCTTAGATGCCGAGCTGCACCAGCTTGACGAGCTGCATGAACTGGTCGTGCCAGACGAAATACGTCATCAGCACGAGCACGCCCAGGATCATCCCGAAGGCATAGTGATAGATGTAGCCGGACTGGAGCCAGCGCACCGCGCTGGCGATGCGGCCGACCAGGCGCCACGAGCCGTTGACGATGACCCCGTCGATCACGCCCTGGTCGCCGCCCTTCCACAAGCCGTTACCGAGCAGGCGGGCCCCGCGCGCCACCACGTTCTCGTAGAACCAGTCCATGTAGTACTTGTTCTCAAGCAGCTGATAGAGCGGCTGCGCCTTCGCCTTGATCTTCGCCGGCAATGCCGTATTGACCATGTACAGGTAGTACGCCAGCGCCACGCCGGCCAGCGCCAGCCAGAACGGCAGCGTCGTCAGGCCATGCAGCGCCATTTGCGCCGGGCCGTGGAAGGCCTTGGCCAGTTCCTCCATCGCCGGGTGCTTTTCCAGGTTGACGACGATCGAGTCCTTGAAGAATGCGCCGAACAGCATGGGCTGGATCGTCAGGAAGCCGATCACCACCGACGGGATCGCCAGCGCGATCAGCGGGAAGGTCACCACCCACGCCGACTCGTGCGGTTCCTGATGCCCATCATGTCCGTCGCCGTGGCCATGGTCGGCATGGTCGGCGTGGCCGGCGTCGTGGTGCGCCGCCGGGTTCTGGTCGTAGCGCTCCTTGCCGTGGAACACCAGGAAGTACAGGCGAAACGAATAGAAGGCGGTGACGAACACGCCGGCCAGCACCGCGAAATGCGCGAAGCCCGCGCCCCACAGGTGGCTCTCGCCGACGGCCTCGATGATGCTGTCCTTGGAATAGAAGCCGGCGAACAGCGGCGTTCCGATCAGGGCCAGAGATCCGAGCAGCGAAGTGATCCAGGTGATCGGCATGTACTTGCGCACGCCGCCCATCCAGCGAATGTCCTGATTGTGGTGCATGCCGATGATCACCGATCCGGCCGCCAGGAACAGCAACGCCTTGAAAAACGCATGCGTCATCAGGTGGAACACCGCAACCGAATAGGCGGAAGCACCGAGGGCCACCGTCATGTAGCCGAGTTGCGACAGCGTGGAATACGCCACGACGCGCTTGATGTCGTTCTGGATGATGCCCAGGAACCCCATGAACAGCGCCGTGATCGCGCCGATCACCATGATGAAGGACAGCGCCGTGTCCGACAGCTCGAACAGCGGCGACATCCGCGCCACCATGAAGATACCGGCCGTCACCATGGTCGCCGCGTGGATCAGCGCGGAGATCGGCGTGGGGCCTTCCATCGAGTCGGGCAGCCAGACATGCAGCGGGAATTGCGCGCTCTTGCCCATCGCACCGATGAACAGGCAGATGCAGATGACGGTGACCAGCATCCACTCGGTGCCGGGGAAGCCGAGTCTGGCGATCTCGGCGCTCTTGCCGAACACCTCGGCGTAATTGAGCGAGCCGGCATGGGCCGCGACGAGGCCGATGCCCAGGATGAAGCCGAAGTCGCCGACCCGGTTCACTAGGAAGGCCTTCATGTTGGCGAAGATCGCGCTGGGCTTGTTGAACCAGAAGCCGATCAGGAGATACGACACCAGGCCCACCGCTTCCCAGCCGAAGAACAGCTGCAGGAAGTTGTTGCTCATGACGAGCATCAGCATCGAGAAGGTGAACAGCGAGATATACGCGAAGAAGCGGTTGTAGCCGTCGTCTTCCTCCATGTAGCCGATGGTGTAGATGTGCACCATCAGCGAGACGAAGGTGACGACGCACATCATCATCGCCGTCAGGCCGTCGATCAGGAAGCCGATCTCCATCTTCAGGCCGCCGACCACCATCCACTCGTAGAGGGTGGCATTGAAGCGGGCGCCGTCGATGGCGACGCTCTTGAGCGTCATCGCCGAGATGACGAAGGCGACGAACACGCCCAGGATGCAAAGCGTGTGCGACAGGCGGCGACCGATCCGGTTGCCGCCGAAGGTGGTGCCGAAGACGCCGGCCAGCACCGCGCCCACCAGGGGCGCGAGCGGGACGGCGAGCAGCGTGGAAGCGTGAAGTGTTTGGCTCATGGTGTCATTTGTGCGGAATCAGGCCGACGCCGGGCCGCCCCAAATCGGTCTGGCCCCCCTGGGGGCAGCGACGAAGCCGAGGAGCGCGGGGGCCACATCATCCCTTGAGCGTGTTCAGTTCGTCGACGTTGATGTTCGACTTGTTGCGGAACAGCAGCACCAGGATGGCCAGGCCGATTGCCGATTCGGCCGCCGCCACCGTGAGGATGAAGAACACGAAGACCTGCCCGTGCAGGTCCTGCAGGTAATAGGAGAACGCGACGAAGTTCATGTTGACCGCCAGCAGCATCAACTCGATCGCCATCAGCAGCACGATCAGGTTGCGGCGATTCAGGAAGATGCCGATCACCGACAGCGCGAACAGCATTGCGCCGAGCGACAGGAAGTGGCCGAGGGTGAGGGTCATGGCCTGGCCTCCACGACACCGGCCACCGGCGGCGGCTCAGGCGGTTGCACCAGGGTCGGGTTCATCGAAACGATGCGCACCCTGTCCTGCGAGCGCACCCGGACCTGGTCGGACGGGTCCATGTGGCGGCTGTCCTTGCGCTTGCGCAGCGTGAGCGCGATGGCGGCGATGATGGCCACCAGCAGGATCACGGCCGCGATCTCGAGCGGATAGATGTACTGGCTGTAGATCAGCTTGCCCAGTTCCTTGGTGTTGGGCGCGGCAGCGGCAGCCGCCTGCGCCGCCGTCATGGTGCGCGGCTCTTCGCCGGCGCGAAAGCCGCCGAGCAGTACCGCAGCCATCTCGAGCGCGATGAATGCGCCCACTGTAGCCGCCAGCGGAAAGTGCTTCCAGAAGCCAGCCCGCAGGCTGTCGATGTTGATGTCCAGCATCATCACGACGAACAGGAACAGCACCATCACGGCGCCGACGTACACCAGCACCAGCGTGATCGCCAGGAACTCCGCCTTCAACAGGATCCAGACCGCCGCGGCCTGGAAGAAGGCCAGCACCAGGTACAGCGCCGCGTAGACCGGATTGCGGGCGGTGATGACGCGGAAGGCCGCGAACAGCAACACTGCCGAGAACACGTAGAAGAGACCGGTTTTGACGTCCATGGGATTCTTGTTCGTTCGCTGGGATCAGCGGTACTTGGCGTCGGCCGCGCGGTTGGCCGCGATTTCGCTTTCATAGCGGTCACCCACGGCCAGCAGCATGTCCTTGGTGAAATACAGGTCGCCGCGCTTTTCGCCGTGGTATTCGAGGATGTTGGTTTCGACGATCGAATCGACCGGGCAGCTCTCTTCGCAGAAGCCGCAGAAGATGCACTTGGTCAGGTCGATGTCGTAGCGGGTGGTGCGGCGCGAGCCGTCCTCGCGCACGTCGGATTCGATGGTGATGGCCAGTGCCGGGCAAATCGCCTCGCACAGCTTGCAGGCGATGCAGCGCTCTTCGCCGTTCTCGTAACGGCGCAACGCGTGCAGGCCGCGGAAACGCGGCGACAGCGGCGTCTTTTCCTCGGGGAACTGCACCGTGATCTTGCGGGCGAAGGCGTACTTGCCGGTGATGGCCAGGCCCTTGAACAGCTCGACCAGCATGAAGCTGGACAAAAAGTCCTTGAGTGAGAACGCCGGGGATTGCGAAACGGTTTGGGCAGACATGGGTACTTCTCGATCTACTTCCAGATGTTGTACGGGGTCTGCATCCAGATGCCGACCACCACCAGCCACACCAGCGTGACCGGAATGAAGATTTTCCAGCCCAGCCGCATGATCTGGTCGTAGCGGTAGCGGGGGAACGTCGAGCGCACCCACAGGAACATCGTGACGACGACGAAGGTCTTGATGCCCAGCCAGATCCAGCCCGGAACGAAGGACAGGAATTCGAACGGCGGCAGCCAGCCGCCCAGGAACAGGGTGACGGCGATGATCGAGACCAGCCACATGTTGGCGTACTCGGCCAGGAAGAACATCGCGAAGCTCATGCCCGAGTACTCGATCATGTGGCCGGCCACGATCTCCGATTCGCCTTCCACCACGTCAAACGGGTGCCGGTTGGTCTCGGCCAGGCCGGAAATGAAGTAGACGACGAAGATCGGCAGCAGCGGCAGCCAGTTCCAGGAGAACATGTTCAGCCCGACGTCGACCGCCATTCCCTTGCCCTGGCCCATGACGATGTCGGTCATGTTCATGCTGCCGGCGACCATCAGCACCACCACCAGGCAGAAGCCCATGGCGATCTCGTAGCTGACCATCTGGGCTGACGCCCGCAGCGCGCCGAGAAAGGCGTATTTCGAGTTGGATGCCCAGCCGGCGATGATCACACCGTAGACCTCCAGCGAGGTGATCGCCATCAGCAGCAGCAGGCCGGCATTGACGTTGGCCAGCGCAATCTCGGGCCCGAAGGGGATCACCACCCAGGCGGCCAGCGCTGGCGTGATGGTCATGATGGGGCCGAGGAAGAAGAGGCCCTTGTTGGCCACCGTCGGCAGGATGATTTCCTTGGTCAGCAGCTTGAGCGCATCGGCGATCGGCTGCAGCAGGCCCAGCGGGCCGATGCGGTTGGGGCCGACCCGGATCTGGGTGAAGCCGATGGCCTTGCGCTCCCACAGCGTCAGGTAGGCCACGGCGCCCATCAGGGGTACGACCAGCACCACGATCTTGATCAGGTTCCAGATGACCGGCCACGCCAGGGCAGTCCACCACCCGGCGCCGACCAGGCCGTTGCCGAAGCCGTAGATCTGGTCGATCATCCCGGCGCTCCGGCGACGGCGGCGGCGCGCCGGGCATCGGCCGTCAGCTGTAGCGACGGCGCACGGCGCACGATGCCGTCCAGCTGGTAAATCGCGGCGGCGGCAGGGCGACCCGCCGAGGGCGACAGGTCGATCGCGGCGGAGGTCGCGTTGCCCAGCACGTTGCCCTGGACCACGTCCGCCTGCGCGTGCCCGGCGCCGCGGGATGCGGCCAGCACTTCCTGCGCGGATTCGTAATCGAAGCCCGGCAGGCCCAGCATGTTCGCCAGCACGCGCAAGACCTTCCAGGCGGGGCGCGCTTCGCCAAGCGGCTTGACGACGGCATGGAAACCCTGGACCCGGCCTTCGGCGTTGACGAATGTGCCCGGCGTTTCGGTGAACGGCGCGATCGGCAGCAGCACGTCGCTGAATTCCAGGTTGGCCTTGAACGGGCTCAGCGTCACGACCATCTGTGCCTTGTTCAGCCCCGCGACCGCGGCGCGGCCGGCGGCGGAATCGAATTCCGGCTCGGTATTCAGCAGCAGCACCGCCTTCAGGCCGCCCGCCAGCATCTCGCCGGCGTTGAGGCCATCGGCGCCGGGGACGGCCCCGGCCAGTTGCGCGCCGACGGTGTTGGCAGCTTCGGTGAGGTAGCCGACGGTGGCGCCGGTCTGCTCGCCGATCCAGTTCGCCAGCGCCAGCAGGCTCGATGCGCTGGCGTGGTGCGCTGCCGCGTTGCCCAGCAGGATCGCCTTGCGTTCGCCGGAGAGCAGCGCTTGTGCGATGGCCTTGCCCTGCTCGTTCTCGTTGCCGCTCACAGGCGACTTGACGCCCTTCTGGGCGCCGATTGACGCGGCCACGTCGGCCAGGGCTTGCACCCACTGGCCGGCCGGCGCAATCAGCCTGTTGCGCACCGGCATCGCCCAGTCGTGTTCGACGTCGTGGATGACCGACAGCACGGCGCCCTTGCGGGTCGCGGCGCGCACGCGCATCGCGAACAGCGGATGGTCCTTGCGCAGGTTGGAGCCGATCACCAGC
>JACMQP010000579.1 GCA_014376915.1 Ramlibacter sp. | reverse complement strand
CAGCTCCAGCACCGGGCTGGCGACGGCGACCGCGGGATCGCCGGCGACGCGCCCGAACAGGCTTTCGTCGAACGGGCCCTGCGTCGAACGCAGCTCCAGGTCCGGCTGGCCGTTGGCCGAGCGCACCGCGCCGGCGAATTCGCTCAACGCCGTCGCATTGATGAGGTGAACCGTGAACGCCAGGGCGACCCCCAGCAGCACCGCGACGACGGCGGCCGCAGTGCGCCACGGATGGTGACGCAGTTCCTGCCAGGAGAAGGTTCGCAGCAGCGACAACATCCGGCGATTGTGGGCCCCGCGAACAATACGGCTGGGGCCAGTGGCTATCTCACTTGACCCGAAGCCGCAGAGCCCAGCCTGCAAATGGCGGCGCTCGCTCAAGCCGGTCGCCCTGCAGGCGCTCGAGTGCCTGCAGGGGCAGATCGCCCCGCTTCAGGCCCCGGGCCGGCCCTTCCGCCTGCGTCGTCAGTGTCTCCGGTTGGGAGGAAGCGCCGATCCAATCGCCAACGGCTGCGACGTGTAGGAGAAATTCGACTTTCGGTGGCCAAGGTGCCCGATGGCCGGTGCGCTAAGCTCGCGCGGATGTCTGCTCCAACCCCCACCTACCAGGACGTCGTGGCCGCCGCGGCCCGCGTGCTCGGTCATGCCCATCGCACGCCGGTGCTGCGGTCATCCACTGCCGATCGCCGCCTCGGCGGGCAGCTGCATTTCAAGTGCGAAAACTTCCAGCGCATGGGCGCGTTCAAGTTCCGCGGCGCGTTCAATGCGCTGTCGCGTTTCAATGACGAGCAGCGCCGCGCCGGCGTGCTTGCGTTTTCGTCGGGCAACCATGCGCAGGCGATCGCGTTGTCCGCGCGCCTGCTGGGCCTGCCGGCGGCGATCCTGATGCCGCAGGACGCGCCGGCCTCGAAAGTGGAGGCCACCCGCGGCTATGGCGCCGAGGTGATCCAGTACGACCGCTACACCCAGGACCGCGAAGTCCTGTCGGCGGCGCTGGCGCGCGAGCGTGGCATGACGCTGATCCCGCCCTACGCCCATCCGGACGTGATTGCCGGCCAGGGCACCGCGGCCAAGGAACTGTTCGAGGACGTCGGCGAGCTCGACATGCTGTTCGTCTGCCTGGGCGGCGGCGGCCTGCTGAGCGGCAGCGCGCTGGCGGCGCGTGCGCTGTCGCCGCGCTGCCAGGTCTACGGCGTGGGGCCCGAAGCCGGCAACGACGGCCAGCAATCGTTCCGGCTCGGGCGCATCGTCGACATCCCGACACCGCGCACCATTGCCGACGGCGCCCAGACGCAACACCTCGGGCAGTACACCTTCGAGATCATCCGGCGCGACGTCGACGACGTCTTCACCGTCACCGACGACCAGCTGGTGGAAGCGATGCGCTTCTTCGCCGAACGCATGAAGATGGTGGTCGAACCGACCGGCTGCCTGTCGTTCGCCGCGGCGTGCCACGCCGGCGTCGACCTGACGGGCAAGAGGGTCGGCGTGATCGTGAGCGGCGGCAACGTCGACCTGAAGCGCTTCGCGGCGCTGGTGGGCTGACCATGCGCAAGCTGCACTCACGGGTCGCGCTGGCGCTGGCTGGCCTGCTGCTCGCCGGCGGTGCGCTGGCTGCCGACATCAAGGTGCTGAGCGCCGGCGCCATCAAGCCGGTGATCGTGGCGGCGCTGCCGGAGTTCGAGCAGCGCACCGGCCACAGGGTCAGCATCGAGAACGACACGGCCGGCGGCCTGCTCAGGCGGGTGCTGGCCGGCGAGACGTTCGACCTGCTGGTGATGCCGCATCCCGGGCTGGTCCAGCTGTCGCAGCAGGGCGTCGTCATCGGCACCAGCCTGCTGCCGCTGGCGAAGGTCGGTATCGGCGTGGCGGTCAGGCAGGGTGCGCCGCTGCCGGCGATCGCCAGCACCGCGCAATTTCGCGCGGCCCTGCTGGCGGCGCGCAACGTCGCCTACATCGACCCGGCCGCCGGCGGCTCCAGCGGCATCTACCT
>JACMQP010000578.1 GCA_014376915.1 Ramlibacter sp. | reverse complement strand
CGAGGTCGAGGACGGAAAAGGGAATCATGATGGTAGGTGGGGATGAAGGGTCGAACGGCAAGCCGGGCATTGCGTCATTCCCACGGAGCGTCAGCGCCGCTGCGCCGCCCGCCCGTCGTCGTTGACCTGGACGAATTTCTGCAGCAGCCGGATGAACTCCGCCTGCTCCTTGCCGTCCAGGTCGATCAGCATGGTGTGGCACATCTGGTTCATGCCAGGCACCAGCCGTGCCAGCAGCGCCTCGCCTTCGGCCGTGAGCTGCAGGGCGCGTTGGCCGCGCGGCAGCAGCTCGCGCACGATCAGGCCCTTGGCTTCGAGGCGGACGGCCACGTCCGCCGTCGACGAGGTGTCGAGCGCGATTTCCTGGGCCAGCGTGACCTGGTCGATGCCGGGCCGGTGCTGCAACGCGCGCAGCACCGCGTACTGCACCGGCGTCACTTCGCGGCCCAGGTTGTCGTGGAACAGCGCGACCGCGATCTGGTGCGCGCGCCGGATGAGGTGGCCCGGCTGCTCGTGCAGCTCGATCGACGCCGACGCCGGTGGGGCCGCGGTCCTTGCCATGCCCAGCTAGAGGTCAAGCACCAGCAGCGGCGACTTCGAACGCGAACAGCAGGGCGTGAACTGGTCGTTCTTCGCCTGCTCCTCGGGCGTGAAGTAAAGATCGCGGTGATCCGGCTCGCCTTCCAGCACGCGCGTGATGCAGGTTCCGCAGACGCCCTGCTCGCACGAGGTGAGGATCTCGATGCCGGCCGCGGAAAGCGCCGCCGCGACCGTCTGGTCCCTGGGAATCAGCACGATCTTCCCGGAGCTGGCGAGCTTGACCTCGAAGCTGCCGTCGTCCAGCGACTGCTTCACTTCGGCGCCGAAGTATTCGTAGTGAATCTGCGGCTCCGGCCAGCCGCTGGCACGCGCGGCCTTCAGCACCGCATCCATGAAGCCCTTGGGGCCGCAGACATAGAGATGGGTGCTGGCCCGGGGGGCCGCCAGCAACGCGGCGAGTTGCAATTTCTGTGCTTGCGCGCCGTCGTCGAAGTGGAACTGCACCCTGGACGCGAAGCCGGAGCGGCCGATCCGGTCGTAGAACGCGGTGCGCGCTAGAGAGCGCGTGGCGTAGTGCATCTCGAACGAGGCGCCGGCGATCGCCAGCCGCTCAGCCATGCACAGGATCGGCGTCACGCCGATGCCGCCGGCCAGGAGCACGCTGTGCGCCGCCTCGTGGGCCAGCGGGAAGTGGTTGCGCGGCGCGCTGATGGTCAGCGTATCGCCAACGTTCACCAGTTCGTGCATCGCCTTCGAGCCGCCACGGGTGGCGGGGTCTTTCAGCACGCCGATCAGGTAGCGGTGGCTTTCCTGCGGGTCGTTGCACAGCGAGTACTGGCGGGTGAGGCCGCCAGGCAACTGCACGTCGATGTGGGAACCGGCGGCGAACGCCGGCAGCGGCTTGCCGCCGAGGTCCACCAGTTCGAAGGTGCAGATGTCCAGCGCTTCCTGGGTCTTGCGCTCGACGCGCACGCTTAGGCTGGCGGGGTTCATGGCGTTTCGCCTTCGGCGACGGCGATCGGGGCCACGCGCCGTTCGGCGGCCAGCAACCGGTCGATCACGCGCCGCGACTGCACGCCGCCCGAATCGATGTTGAGCATCAGCAGCTTGCGGTCCGGGTAAGCCAGCAGGTTCTGCTGCTGGCGCTCCAGCATCTGCAGGTCTTCGCTGAAGATCTTGCCCTGGCCTTCGCGGATGCTGGCCGTGAGCGCCTTGTCCTTCGGGTTGAAGTTGCGCGCCATGCCCCAGAAGTACCAGATCGAGGTCTCTGTTTCGGGCGTGATGAAGTCGACCACGATGCTGGACGCCTTCACGCTCGGGTCGGCCGTATGGCCGCCCTTGCCGGCATGGGCCACGCCCACCTCGATCAGCACATGGCTGGGCGGGGTGAAGCGGCAGATCTGCCAACGGTCCACCGGCACGTCGTCGGCCAGGTTGTTCCCGCGCAGCGCCATGCGCCAGAACGGCGGCGCCATGATGTTGTCCATGTGGCGGCTGGTGACAACCGTGTCGCCTTCGGTCCTGGTGCTGGTCGGCGTCTCGTCGATTTCCTTCTGGCCGATGGAGGTCGAATGCACATAGGTCTCGTGTGTCAGGTCCATCAGGTTGTCGACCATCAGCCGGTAGTCGCAGTTGATGTGGTACAGCCCGCCGCCATAGGCCCACTCCGTGCTCTCGGCCCATTCGAGGTGGTGCAGCCTGGCCGGGTCGGCCTGGTCGGCGTCGCCGGGCCAGACCCAGATGAAGCCGTAGCGCTCGATCACCGGGAACGCGTGGATCGGCGGAAAGCCGCGCACGCGCTGGCCCGGCATGGCGACGGTCTTGCCGTCGCAACCCATCTCCAGGCCGTGGTAGCCGCAGACCAGCTTGCCTTCGACCACCGAGCCGAGCGACAGCGGGGCGCCCCGGTGCGGGCAGAAGTCTTCCAGCGCCGTGGCCTTGTTCTCTGGCCCGCGGTACAGGACCATCGCCTCGCCGCAGATCCTGCGGCCCAGGGGCTTGCTGTCGATTTCGTCGGGCAGGCACGCGACGTACCAGGCATTTTTCGGAAACATGGGCGGGCTCTTGATTTGCGTGAGAGTGTGGTTCGAGATGACGATCAGTATACTGATCGTAGGCCGCATCCGGCACAGGGTTGACCCGTGACGCGCTGAAATTCTTCAGCTGGCGCCTGAGCCAGCAGCCGGATGGCGACGTGCCATCCAAAGATAGAGTATCGCGCCGAAGAGCAGGGCGCCGGCCGCGATCTGCAGCGACCGCGCGAAGCCCAGCCCGGGCGTCGCGCTCCGGTCCAGCAATGCCGCAGCCAGCGGCGGCCCGACGATCTGGCCGACACCGTACATCGCCGTCAGCAGGCCCATGAGGCTGGCTGCCTGCTCGGGCCGCAGCCGCCGCACTTCCTGCATCGCGAAGAACGTGATCGCGGTGAACGGCAGGCCGAGCAGCAGGCTGCCGATGGCGAAACCGGCCAGCGTCGGGCTGACCAGGCTGGCGGCGACGCCGACGGACTGGACCAGGTAGCACGCCGCCAGCAGGAAGCGCCGGTTGGCCGCAGCCGGAATGCGCGACGCGGCCACCGCGCCCAGGATCACCCCCACCCCGAAGATCGGCCAGAACAGGTCGAGCCAGTGCGAGCCCGGCAGCGCCTGCCGCGCGATCACCGGCAGAAAAGTGGCGGTGATGATGTAGCCGAACCCCGCCAGGCCGTAGGCCAGCGTGAGCAGGCCGATCTCGCCGTGGCCTTGGCCCTGGCCCTGGCCCGACCTGGCCGGGACCGCAGCGCCGGGGCGGACTTGCACTGTCGGCTGTGCTTCATCGGGGGCGTGGAACGCCGGCCAGACCAGCGCCGTCAGCACCGCGGCCAGCACGCCGAAGATCAGCCAGCCGGCCGCCGCCGGCCATTGCAGCGCCACCATGCCGCTGGCGGCCAGGCCGCTGAGCACGATGCCGGCGCCCGGGCCGGTGTAGATCAGCGCGCCCAGCGTCGGCATGCCGCGCAGGGCGAGTTGCGACAGGCACCAGCCGGACGTGTAGACAAAGACGAAGGCGCTCGTGATTCCGGCGGCAAAGCGCAGGAACGGCCATGCTGCGGGCGCGTTCAGCGCCATGCCAAGCGTCAGCAAGGCGGTGGCGACCAGGCCGCCTCGCACCACCACCGGCGCCGCCAATGGTGGCGGGCTGCCCAGCCGTTGCCAGATCCAGGGCTGGAAGGTGCAGAGCAGCGCGCCGACCAGGTAGCCGAAATAGTTCGCGCTGGCCAGCCAGCTGGCTGTCGGCAGGTCCAGCACGCCGTCGGCCAGCATCATCGGCAGCAGCGGCGTGAAGGCGAAGCGGCCGATGCCCATCGCGATGGCCAGCGAGACCAGACCCGCAGCCGCGATGCGCCAGGGCGGCATCAGCAAACCTCAGCCCTGGAGGCTGCGGCATTCGCCTTCGGAGCGGCCGTGCCGCTCATTCCAGTCCCAGGCCGTCGTACACGCGGATCGCCGCCCACGCGTCGTTGGCGGCGTACACCAGTTGCGCGGGCGTCAGCCGCGGATTGGCCCAATTCGAGGTCGCCGCCTTCTTGGACTTGATGTAGCGCCGGTTGAACAGCACGGCCACGGCGCCCTTGACGCCCATGTCCTTGCGGTAGCCGCGATCGCGGAACACGGTGTTGAGCTCCAGCACGCCCGCCGGCTCGACGCCGAGCTTGATCACGATGCGTTTGCGGTCGTCGCCCAGCCCGAAACCGGCCTTGATCAGCCCCGGGACGGCCAGCAGTTCGGCGGCGATTTCGCGGCAGGCCAGGTCGTGCAGCTGGAAGATCCAGGCCCTTTCGCGCGTCGCCAGCTGCAGGATGTGCGGCCCTTCGGAGACCTGGT
>JACMQP010000109.1 GCA_014376915.1 Ramlibacter sp. | reverse complement strand
GTGGTCGATGCCCACATGCACAGCGGCATCTATTCGCCGCTGGGTGAGGACGCCGTGAGCGAAAGCAAGGCGGCGGCGATGGGCGGCGTCACTTCCAGCCTCAACTATTTCCGCACCGGTCAGTACTACCTGAACAAGGGCGGGCCGTACAAGAAGTTCTATCCCGAGGTGCTGAAGACGTCCAAGGGCCGCTTCCATGTCGACTACGGCTTCCACCTGGCGCCGATGGACAGCGTGCACAACGGCGAGATCGAGATGCTGATCGAGAAGTTCGGCGTCGCCAGCTTCAAGATCTTCATGTTCTACGGTTCGCACGGCCTGCACGGCGCCAGTGACAGTCAGCGCGACTTCCTGATGATTGGCAAGGACGAGCGCTACGACTACGCGCACTTCGAATTCGTGATGCGCGCGATCCAGGCGGCGCGCGAGAAGATGCCGGAGCGCGCCGCGCAGATCTCGCTGTCCCTGCATTGCGAGACCGCCGAGATCATGACCGCGTACACGAAGATCATCCAGAAGGACAAGTCGATGAAGGGCCTGGCTGCATACAGCGCCTCGCGGCCGCAGCACTCCGAGGGGTTGGCGGTGTTCATCGCCAGCTACCTGGCCAACGAGACCGCGCTGCCCAACATCAATCTGCTGCACCTGTCGTCGCGCAAGGCGGTGCAGGCCGCGATCATGATGTCGGACATCTTTCCGCACATCGACTTCAAGCGCGAGGTGACGATCGGCCACCTGATGCTGGACATCACCAGCAAGGCGGCGGAACTGGCCAAGGTGAACCCGCCGATCCGCCCGCGCGAGGACGTTGAATTTCTTTGGGACGCGCTGCTGGCCGGCGAACTGGACTGGGTGGTGAGCGATCACGCCTGCTGCCGCCACGAGATGAAGATTCCCAAGCACTACTTCGGCAACATCTGGATGGCCAAAAGCGGCTTCGGCGGCACCGAGTACCTGCTGCCGGCGCTGGTGAGCGAAGGCACACGGCGTGGCATGGGCTACAACCACATGGCCCGCGTGACCAGCTGGAATCCGGCGCAGCGCTACGGCCTCAACAGCAAGGGCGACATCGACGTCGGCTTCGACGCCGACATCGCTCTGGTCGATCCGGCGAAGACCTGGACCATCTCGGCCAAGGGCTCGCCATCGACCCAGGGCTACACGCCGTTCGAAGGGCTGGAACTGTCGGCGCGGGTGGAGGAAACCTTCCTGCGCGGCCAGCTGATCTACCAGGACGGCAACGTCATCGGCAAGCCGATCGGGGAGTACCTGTTCCGGCCGACGGCGTGACACCCTGCGTCCGCACCGGCACACCCCCGACCGATGCGCCGCAGGTCGCGGTGGCGATCGTCGGCGCCGGCGCCTGCGGCCTCACGGCGGCGTTGCTGCTGGCCGACGCCGGCATCGAATGCGTGCTGCTGGAGCGCGATGCCTCGCCGTCCGGATCGACTGCGCTGTCGTCGGGCTTCATTCCCGCGCCGGGTACCCGGGCGCAGCGCTCGCGCGGCATCGATGACAGCCCAGAACAATTTGCCAGCGACATCCAGGCCAAGGCCCACGGCATGGCGGCGCCTCACCTGGTGCAGGCGTACGCGCATGCGATCGGCCCGGCGCTCGACACGTTGGAGCAGCGGCACGGCTGCACTTTCGATGTGCTCGAAGGCTTCCTTTATCCGGGCCACAGCGCGTTGCGGATGCACGCGGTGCCGGAGAAAACCGGCGCCGCCCTGATGCAGCGGCTGCTGCGGGCGGCCGAGGCTGCAGGCATCACGGTGCTTGCGCAAGCGCTGGTGCGCGAGCTGTGGGTCGACAACGCGGAGCAGCTCACAGGCGTTGGCTATGAACGCCCCGACGGCAGCGTGGAGCACCTTCGCTGCGACGCCGTGCTGCTGGCCTGCAACGGCTTCGGGGGCGATCCGGCGCTGGTGCGCGAGTTGCTGCCGGCAATGAAGGACGCGACCTTCGCTGGCCATGCCGGCAACGACGGCAGCGCGATCGCCTGGGGCCGCGCGCTCGGGGCGCGGCTGGCCGACCTCGGCGGCTACCAGGGGCACGGCTCGTGGGCCGTGCCGCACGGCGTGCTGGTGTCGTGGGCGCTGATGATGGAAGGCGCCGTGCAGGTCAACGCGCTGGGGCAGCGTTTCCACGACGAGACGCAGGGCTACTCCGAAGCGGCGGTGCAGGTGCTCGCGCAGCCGGACGGCATCGCCTGGAATGTCTTCGATACGGCGCTGCTGGAGTTCGCGCGCGGCTTTCCGGACTTCGTCGTGGCCGAGGCCGCCGGCGCGGTGCGGCGCGCGGCCGACGTCCCCGCCCTGGCGGTGTTGATCGGGTGCGAGGTTTCGGCGTTGTCCGCCACGCTGGCGCTGACACGGCTCGCGCCGCCGTACTGCGCGGTCAAGGTGACCGGCGCGCTGTTCCACACCCAGGGCGGACTCGACATCGATGCGCAATGCCGCGTGCTGCGGGCCGACGGCACGCCGTGGCCCAACCTGCTGGCGGCCGGCGGCGCCGCGCGCGGCGTTTCCGGCGACGCCGTCTGGGGCTATCTTTCCGGCAACGGCCTGCTCAGCGCCGTCGCCGGT
>JACMQP010000577.1 GCA_014376915.1 Ramlibacter sp. | reverse complement strand
GCCTCACCGACCCGACCGACAAGACGATGTTGCGCGACATCGAAAAGCAACTGGCCGTGCGGTAGTTCCTTGCGCCAATAAAACTCATCGGTCATAATGCGACTGATGAGTTTTCTCGGTCATTCGGCGCCCGCGCTGTTCACAATCATTTACCTCCTGACAGGGTTGTTGGCGGGGAACTGGCGGTCGGCTGCGGTGCTCTACCACTTGCATGCGGGGGCGGCCCCGTCAAAATTTCAGTTATTGCTGCGAAGCCTGCCGGGAGCAGTTAGCCCGGCTGCAATCCCGGGGCGACTCTTCTCCTCCTCCCTCCCTCCCTCCTTCGTTCCAGGGCGCTTCGCAGCATTTTTATTTCCAGGCCGGCCATGGCACCTCGGATGAAGGTAGCCATCGTAGGGTCCGGCATCTCCGGTCTCGCCGCCGCTCACGCGCTCGCCCGCGATGCCGACGTCACCCTGTTCGAGGCAGGCAGCTGGTTCGGCGGGCACACCCACACGGTGGACGTCACGCTGCCCACGCCCCACGGGCCGGTCACGCACGGCGTCGACACTGGCTTCCTGGTCTTCAACGAGCGCACCTATCCCCAGCTGATCGAGCTGTTCGCCGGTCTGGGTGTCGCGACCGTGAAGTCGGAGATGTCGTTCTCGGTCCAGGTCCCGCGCGCATTTCGCGGCGGTCCGCTGGAATGGAGCGGCTCCAGCCTGGACACGGTGTTCGCCCAGCGCGCCAACCTCGGGCGGCCGCGCTTTTTGCGCATGCTGCGCGACCTCCTGCGCTTCAATCGGCTCGCCACTCTGTACGCGCAGTCGGGCGAGGACCCCAGGATGCTGCAGCCACTCGACGACTTCCTGCGGGAACACCGCTTCAGCAGCGAATTCCGCGACTGGTACCTGCTTCCGATGATCGCCTGCATCTGGAGCTGCCCGACCGACCAGATGCTGCGCTTTCCGGTCGCCACCCTGGTACGGTTCTGCCACAACCACGGGCTGCTCCAGGTGACGGACCGGCCGCAGTGGTGGACGGTCGCAGGCGGAGCCCGCAACTACGTCGACAAGATCGTCTCGCGCCTCCACGACAAGCGCCTGAACACGCCGGTGCGGCGCGTGGTGCGGACAGCGGCGGGCGTCGGCGTGACCTCTGACAGCGGAACCGAGCGCTTCGACCATGTGGTGATGGCCACCCATCCGGACCAGGCGCTGGCCATTCTGACGGACATCAGTCCGCTCGAGCGCGAAGTGCTGGGCGCGATCCGCTACCAGCGCAACCGCGCGGTGCTGCACACGGACACCTCGGCACTGCCGCGCAACCGCAAGGCCTGGGCGGCCTGGAACTATGAGAGCGCTCCTGGGGGCGCCGGCGAGGAAACGCGCGTCTGCCTGCACTACTGGCTGAACCGCCTTCAGCCGTTGCCGTGGGAGCAGCCAGTGCTTGTCTCGCTAAATCCGGTACGCCCGATCGCGCGTCACCAGATCATGGGCGAATACGACTACGACCATCCGGTGTTCGACCGCGCCGCCGTCGACGCGCAGGCTGAAATTGCCCAACTGCAGGGGCAGCGGCGCACCTGGTTCTGTGGTGCGTGGACCGGCTACGGGTTCCACGAGGACGGCCTCAAGTCGGGACAGCGGGTCGGCCGCACGCTGATCAATCACGCGCAGGCGCGGCGCGAAAGCGGTGCGGCGGCGATGCTGGAGGCAGTCGCGTGAACCGGCCACTGATCGGATTCGGCCAGGTCCGGCACAACCGACTGCGGCCGGTCAGCAATGCATTTACCTATTCCACCTATTTCCTGATGCTGCCGCTGCGCACACTGCACCGGGAGGGCAGCAGCGTGCTGGCACACAACCGGGCAGGCGCACTCAGCTTCTTCGACCGTGATCACGGCGGCGGCGGCGACAATGCGCTGGAGTGGCTCGACGCGTTACTGCAGTCCGAGGGCATCGCCGACGCTACCGGCGAGGCCTGGCTGCACTGCTATCCGCGGGTTCTCGGCTACACCTTCAAGCCGGTGAGTTTCTGGTACTGCCACCGCGAGGACAGCTCGCTGCGCGCCGTGGTGGTGGAGGTCAACAACACCTTCGGCGAGCGCCACTGCTACCTGCTGGACCGACCCGCGTACGGAGTGGAGCTGCGTGCCGACAAGGTCTTCCACGTGTCGCCGTTCTGCGCGGTCGAAGGCGGCTATCGCTTCCGCTTCATGGTCGATCCGCAACGCACTCACACGGTCGCTCGCATCGACTACGACGACGCCGAGGGACTGCTGCTTCAGACCAGCGTCAGCGGCGAGCTCGAGCCGGTCACACCCGCTGCGGTCCGTCGCGCCTTGTGGCGGCACCCGGCGATGACGCTGGGCGTGATCGCCCGCATCCACTGGCAGGCGCTCAAACTCTGGTGCAAGCGCGTGCGATTCTTACGCAAACCGCCACCGCCCGACGTCTTCCTGACGCGGTAATCCCAGTCCATGAACACGACGACCGCCTCCCCTTCCTTCGCCTTCCCGAGCGGCGCACCCGCGGCTGCACGCCAGGTGCTGCGGCTTCTGCAACGGCTGGCCTACGGCTCACTGACGCTGCAGCTGCCCGACGGCAGCAGCCTGCGCTTCGGCAACGGCCAGTCACCCCATGCCGCCATCGCGCTGCGCAACTGGAAGGTCTGCGCCGCCGCGCTGAAGTCAGGCGACATCGGTTTCGCCGAAAGCTATTTCGCGGGCGACTGGAGCACGCCCAACCTCACGGACCTGCTGGCCCTCTTCATCGCCAATCGGCGCGTGATCGACGACGTGGTCTACGGCAGCTGGGCCGGCCGCTGGTTCTACCGCGTGCGCCATCTGCTCAATCGCAACACGCGCGGCAACAGTCAAAAAAACATCCATGCCCACTACGATCTGGGCAACGCCTTCTACCAGCTGTGGCTGGACGGCACGATGAACTATTCGTCGGCCTGGTTTCAGGGCGACAAAAGCCAGACCATGGCCGCCGGCCAGGACGCGAAAGTCCGCCGTGCGCTGCGCATGGCAGGTGTGCGGCCCGGCGACCGGGTGCTCGAACTGGGCTGCGGCTGGGGGGCGTTGGCGGAACTGGGCACGGCCGAATTCGGCGCGCACGTGACGGGCGTGACGCTGTCGACCGAGCAGCTGGTGTATGCGCAGCAACGGCTGGTGGCGAATGGCCATGCCGGCCGCGTCGACCTGCGGCTGCAGGACTATCGCGACATCGACGACGCGCCCTTCGATGCCATCTGCTCGATCGAAATGGTCGAGGCCGTGGGCCGCGCGTACTGGCCGCAATACTTCCAGACGGTCCACCGCCTGCTCAAGCCGGGCGGCCGCGCCTGCATCCAGAGCATCGTGATCGACGACGCGCTTTGGGACCGTTATATCGGTTCCACCGACTTCATCCAGCAATACATCTTTCCGGGTGGCTGCCTGCCGTGCCCGCGCGAATTCCGCCGCGAAGCGGCAGCGGCCGGCTTCGACGTGGTCGACGAAATGGCATTCGGCCCGGACTACGCGGAGACACTGCGGCGCTGGCGCGACGACTTCCTGGCGCAGCGCAGCCGGGTCTTGCAACTCGGATTCGACGAAAGGTTCATCCGCATATGGGAGTTCTATCTCGCGTACTGCGAAGCGGCGTTCGACCAGGACAACATCGACGTGGTGCAGTACACGCTGCTCAAGCGTTGACGCAGCGCTTGCTGGTGGCCTGCGCCCTGGCTCTTCTTTCACCCGCCATGCTGCTGGCCCAACCGGTGTCCAACGGGCAGGAACTCGTTCCGTCGGGCCAGGCCGCTGGCAAGGGACGGCTGCGGTTCTGGGGCCTGGATATCTACGACGCCAGCCTGTGGGTGGCGCCGGGCTTCCGCCAGGGTGACTTCGCCGCGCACGGCTTCGCCCTGCAGCTGAACTATCTGCGTCCGTTCACGGCGGCCGACATCGCGCAACGCTCGCTCGAGGAAATGCGGCGCATCGAAGGCTTCTCCGCGGCGCAGGCCGCGGCCTGGCAGTCCGCCCTGACGCGGCTGCTGCCCGACGTCCGGACCGGTGACCGGATCACCGGCGTCAACCGGCCGGGCCGGCCGGCGCTCTTTCTCCACAACGGCCGGCCGCTCGGCGAGTTCGGCGACGCACAGTTCGCCCGCCTGTTCTTCGGCATCTGGCTGGCATCTCAGACATCCGAGCCGGCGTTGCGCGCCGCGTTGCTGGCAGGCACCGAGCGGTGACGACGCAGCCGCGCTTTACGGCAGGTGATGGGCTGCGCTACGGCCTGCTCGGACTGCCGCTGGCGTTCGTCGCCCTGCCTCTGTATGTGATCCTGCCAAATCACTATGCGCGAGAATTCGGCGTTCCGCTCGCCGCCCTGGGGGCGGTGCTGCTGGCGACACGTCTGCTCGATGCGGTAATCGATCCGTGGATCGGTCGGCTGAACGACCGCTTGTTTGCCCGCTCGGCGACCTCGGTGCTGGCGTTGGGCGCGATCGCGGGGCTGATGCTGGTTTGCGGCTTCACCTTGCTGTTCTTCCCCCTGACGCGACAACCCTCGGCCTTGCTGGCGTGGGCGGCTGGTGCCCTGGTTCTCACGTATGCGGGCTACAGCGCCTTGACGATCGCGCACCAATCGTGGGGCGCGCGTCTGGGAGGAGACGAATCCCAGCGCGGCCGCATCGTGGCGTGGCGCGAAGGCCTGGGGCTGGCCGGTGTGCTGCTGGCGTCACTCATTTCAGTGGTGGCAGGTCCCGCGGTGGCAAGTGCAGTGCTCTTCGCTGCACTGGCAGCCGGTTGGCTGGGCTGGGCTGGGAGCCGCCGGCCGGCGCCAGCGGCGCAGCAAGAGTCGGCGCCCTTCAGCCTCTGGCTGCCGCTGGCGCAACCGGCTTTCCGCCGCCTGCTCGCGGTGTTCCTGCTGAACGGCATCGCCTCCGCGATTCCGGCGACGCTGGTGCTGTTCTATGTGCAAGCCCGCCTGCAGGCGCCGCCGGCGATGCAGCCTGCCTTTCTTGGCAGTTACTTTCTGTCTGCCGCACTGTCGATGCCGCTGTGGCTGGCAGCTGTGCGGCGTATCGGCCTGGCCCGCAGCTGGCTGTGCGGCATGGCCCTGGCAATCGCGGTGTTCATCTGGGCAGCGGCCCTGGGCACCGGCGACATGGCTTCGTTTCTCGCCGTCTGCGTGCTGTCCGGCGCGGCCCTCGGCGCCGACCTGGCGTTGCCTGGCGCGCTGCTGGCCGGCCTGATCGCCGACGCCGGTGCCCGGGGCCGTGCCGAAGGCGCGTACTTCGGCTGGTGGAACTTCGCCACCAAGCTGAATCTGGCGCTCGCCGCCGGACTGGCATTGCCGCTGCTCGGGCTGGCGGGCTACAGCCCGGGCGCCCGCAACGACACCGCGCTGGGCGCGTTGGTGATCGCCTATTGCGTCTTGCCGTGCGTCCTGAAGCTGGTCGCGGCGGCCACCCTTTACTTCAGCCTGATCCGTCCCGGGAGTGCTCCATGAAACGCCGTCTTGTTCTTGGTGCCGCCGGCGCCACCTTGCTCACCGGTTGTGCCGCGCCGCAACTGGCCGATCACGCGGGCGCAACGCCGCGGCTCGATTTGCGTGAGTACTTCAACGGCACCGTGGACGCATGGGGAATCTTCACGGACCGGGCCGGCAAGGTGGTCAAGCGCTTCACGGTGGTCATTCACTGCAGCTGGCAGGGCGACGCGGGGGTGCTCGACGAAGCATTCAGCTACTCCGACGGCTCGCTCCAGCGCCGGGTCTGGCGGCTTCGGCAGCTCGCGGACGGCCAGTTCACCGGCGTCGCCGACGACGTGATCGGCGAGGCGGGGGGCCGCCAGCTCGGGAACGCATTCCGCTGGCGCTACACGCTGGCGCTGCCGGTGGACGGCAAGGTCATCGAAGTGCAGATGGACGACTGGATGTACCTGATGTCGGACCGCGTGATGCTCAACAAGGCCTCGATGAGCAAGTTCGGTGTGCACCTGGGTGAAGTGACGCTGTCCTTCACGAAACGGTGAGCTGGTTCGGCCCGCTCAATCCGCCGCTGCGCGAGTGGCAGGGACGGGCAGTCTGGATCGTCGGCGCCTCCACCGGCATCGGCCGCGCCACCGCCTCGGCGCTGCACCGGGCCGGGGCGCGCGTGATCGTCTCGGCCCGCAGCGCGCATGGCTTGCAGGAATTCGCCAGCCTGCATCCGGGCGCATTCACGGTGGCGATGGATGCCGCCGATCGCGCAGCAGTGCAACGGGCGGCGCAGTCCGTGCTGGCATCCGGTCCGCTCGACACCGTGCTGTATTGCGCCGGCTACTACAGCGAACAGCGAGCCACCGCATTCGACCTCGACGAGATGCTGCAGCACCAGCAGGTCAATTACGTCGGCGCGCTGCACGTGCTGGATGCGGTGCTGCCGCATTTCCTCGCCAGGGGCGAAGGGCACATCAGCCTGGTCAGCAGCGTCGCCGGCTATCGCGGCCTGCCCAAGAGTCTGGCTTACGGACCAACCAAGGCGGCCCTGATCAACCTGGCCGAGACCTTGTACCTTGACTTGCGCGACCAGCGAATCGGTGTAAGCCTGATTTGTCCCGGCTTCGTCGCGACGCGCCTGACGGCGCAAAACCAGTTCACCATGCCCGCCCTGATCACGCCTGAACAATCGGCGCAAGCAATCCTGCGAGGATGGGCCAAAGGTGGGTTTGAGATCCATTTCCCACGCCGCTTCACGCTCATGATGAAGCTGTTGCGGCTGCTGCCGTTCCGGCTCTATCGCGGAGTCGTGCGCCGCTTCACCGGCCTGTGAGCTGGCCGGCTCAGGCCGGTTTGCTGTCGATGAAGCTTTGACGCTGCATCAGCTTTTCCTGCAGCTTCGCGAGGTTGGAATAACCGGGCCGCCAGTCGATTTCAGGGAAACGAAAATCAAGGTAGCCCAGTGCACAACCGACGGCGATATCAGCCAGACTCAAATAGATGCCGGCGCAAAACGGCTTTTCGCCCAGGCCCTGACTCATGGCCTTGAGGCTGCCATGCACTTTGGACAGCTGACGGTCGATCCAGGGCTGGCAGCGCTGCGCCTTGGGGCGGCCGGCCCAGTTGTTTTCCAGCCGGGCCAGCAGCAGTGCGTCCAGCACGCCATCGGCCAGCGCCTCCCAGGTCTTGACCTCGGCGCGCTCGCGGCCCATCACCGGAATCAGCTTGCCCACCGGGGACAGGGTGTCGAGATATTCGACGATGACGCGCGAATCGAACAACGCCTC
>JACMQP010000108.1 GCA_014376915.1 Ramlibacter sp. | reverse complement strand
TGTTCTGGGTGAAGTTGCGAATGCTCATGTCTTCGAGCATCCGCTGGCGTAGCGGTGTCATGGCCGTGCTCCTGGTTGGTGAGTCGATGAGATGCTGCGAACAGCGTCTGCATCGTTCTCCAATCGGGGCAATAGCCGCCACCCTCGGCGGAAAATTCCAGGCCGGCGAGGTGGCGCTACCGCGTTAGCGGTTTAGTCCAACGGCCATTATGTGTAGACCCCAGTTATGAGTAGTTCGGCATTACGGTAGGCCGCCAGGCCGCGCCGATGCTGGCGTTTCGCGGGAGGCCCGGACTCGGCCACTAACGGTCGCCCGGGCATCACAAAAATCTGTGGGCCAGTGACCGGTCTCGAAGTACAGCCGACGTAGACCCCCGACCCGTCCGATGCGACGAAATCTCCATTGCGGTCATTCAGCCTCGTAGGCGGCCCGGCAAGTCGCGGACCTTGGTCGAACGTCTGCAGCCTCCGGGACCGTGCTGGCGCTCACAACCCACTCCTGGCTGAGGCCGATTTCGCGGCGAACGACCGGTCCACCGCAGAAACTTGACCTTCACTTACTGTCAGGGCTACGAATCGGTTTGGGATCCCACCCCTCTGGCATCAGCCGCGCGACTCGCCCCACCGTCCAGCCAGCGAAGCAAGGCTTCGTAGAGCCGACCGACCTCCATGGGCTTGGTGATGAAATCGTTCATGCCAGCCGCAGCGCAGGCCTGCCGATCCTCGTCGAACGCATTGGCCGTCAGCGCCAAGATGGGCCGCGCCTTCCAACCAGCCAGGCCCCGAATCGCGCTCGTCGCCTCGAGGCCGTCCATCTCGGGCATCTGCATGTCCATCAAGACGAGGTCGTAGACCCCGGCGGCGGCCAAGCGCACAGCCTCGCGGCCATCCATCGCAGTCTCCACATCCATGCCGACGCCATGCAGCATCGCCAGTGCGACCTCGAGGTTGACCTCGTTGTCCTCGACCAGGAGGATGCGCGCCCCGCGGTGGCGCTGGCGCAGTTGCATCTCAGCGTCGGCCGTGTCGTGCAATGACTGCGCCGGCAGCACGCCATGACCACGCAACAGTCGGACGGTGAACCAGAAGGTGCTGCCCTCGCCTGGCTCGCTCTCGACCCCGCACTCGCCACCCATCAGTCTTGCCAGCCGCTGGCTGATTGCGAGGCCCAAGCCAGTGCCGCCGAACCTTCGCGTGATGGACGTATCAGCCTGCTCGAAGGCCTGGAAGAGTCGAGGCAGTTGTTCCGGCGTGATGCCGATGCCGGTGTCTTCGACCGCGAAGCGGACCACCAGTTCATCGCCTTCGGTCCGCAGCAGCTTCGCCCTCAGAGCGATCGAGCCCTGCTCGGTGAACTTCACAGCATTGCTCGCGAAGTTCAACAGGGCCTGCCGCAGCCGCGTCGGGTCGCCCCGCAGCCAGATCGGTACCGCATTGCCGTCGATCTCGACGCGCAGGCCCTTGGCACGCGCGGCCTCGGCGATGAGGGAATGCACACTGTCGAGCACGGCCGAAAGGTGGAAATTGGTGTTCTCGATCTGCACCCGCCCGGCTTCGATCTTCGACAGGTCCAGTACATCGTTGATGATCGACAGCAGATGTTGGCCCGCAGCGTCGATCTTCTCCAGGCGAGCGGCTTGCGCAGGCGTGATGGGTTCGCGCCGGATCAGATAGTTCAGGCCGACGATCGCGTTCAGAGGCGTGCGGATTTCGTGGCTCATGTTGGCCAGGAAGGCGCTCTTTGCCCGGTTGGCTTCCTCGGCCTGCTGCCGTGCCGCGGCCAGTTCCGCGGTGCGGCTGACGACCAGCTCTTCCAGATGGTGCCGATGGCGTTCGAGTTCGGCGTTCAGGCAAATACTCTCCGCCTCCGCCAGCTCCCGGGCCGTCACGTCCCTCACCAGCACGAGCCGGGAGGGCCGGTTGCCGTAGTCCAGACCGCTGGACGCGATCTCGACCTGCATCAGGCTGCCGTCCTTGCGTCTGTGGACCCAGATACCCTCGTCCTGCCGGCTGGTGCCCACCCCGGCCAGATACCGACGCAGGCGTGCTGCCTCCTCGGGCGGTCCGATGTCGTGGATGGTCATCGCAAGGAACTCGTCGCGGCTGTAGCCATATTGCCGGATCGCAGCGATATTCACCGCCAGGAAGGCCCGCGTCTCAATGTCGAATACCCACATCGGTTGCGGGTTGCTGTCGAACAGCTCGCGATAGCGCAGTTCGCTACCACTCAGCGCTGCCTCCGCCTGCTTGCGCTCGGTGATGTCGTGGAGGGCGCCAAGCAGGCGGACCACCTTGCCGCCATCGATGACGCAGGAGCACTGCGTGCGGACCCAGATGTGCCGACCCTTGGCGGTGATCAGCGGCAGTTCCAGATCCCAGGGCGTGGCCTGGTCGATGGCGGACCGCAGGGCGGCCTGGATCGTCAACAACGCCTCGGGTGAGTAGAAGGCGATCGCCCGGTCCAGCGGCGGGGTGACCGGCGGATCGACTTCATGGATCCGACAAGTCTCGGGGGACCAGTAGGGCTGCATGGTCTCGAGGTCGAGCTCCCAGCCCCCGACCTTGGCCATGGCGCTGGTGCGCTCGTGCATCTCCGTCATGGCGGTCATCGCCTGGCGCGCGCGATAGGCCGCTGTGACATCGCTGAAGGCGATCACGACGCCCACGATCTGGCCGCCACCATCCCGGATCGGCGCTGCGCTGTCCGCGATCTGGTACTCCGGGCCGTCGCGGGCCAGCAGCGCGGTGTGGTTGGCCAGGCCCACGATGGCGCCGGTCGTCAGAACGCGCTGCGCAGGGTCCTCGGCCGGCGCCCGCGTCTCGGCATCGAAAATACGGAAGACCTCGGTCAAGGACCGCCCGGTGGCTTCGGCAGCCGACCAGCCGGTCAGCGCTTCCGCCGTGGGGTTCATGAAGACCACGCGGGCGTCGATGTCAGTGGCGATGACCGCGTCGCCGATGCTGCGCAGCACCACCTCCAGCCACTCGCTCTTCTCCCACAGCAGCGCCTCGGCTCCGCGACGACGTGCCACTTCGCGCGACAGCGCCTCGATGCGTTCGTTCAATGCTGTGAAGTGGCTGGTGGCGCTGGCCTGTTGCACCAGCCTGAGCATCAGCGCCGTGCCTGTTCCAGGGCCCTGCGCGTCGACCACGGTGGCCAGCTCGCATCGCAATCTTTGCGGGTCGGCGCCCACGGGGTGGCCCTGCAGCGTCAGACGGCCGGGCGTGAAACGGCTGCTGCGCCGGCCCTGGCGCAACAGCGATGCCAGGTGCTCGGGGCTGTCGGCACACAGCGCCTGCAGCGGCTGACCGTGCAGCGCTGCCGGTTCGGCCCCCAGCAGGATCCCCGCCGCGCGGTTGGCATAGATCAAGGTGCCACCGGCATCCAGCAGCAGCATCGCCTCGGGCAAGGCGTCAAGGAGCAAGGCAGCCCCCTTCGCGACGTTCCAGGACATCAAGCTGGTGCATGGGCCGGGCGCTCGGTTCAGGATTTGAAGTATTCGCGGCCGTCGGCGGCGAGGGCCTGCGCGCTGGGCTTCAGGTAGACCACCACACGGCACGCGGCGTCGCCGCGCGCGATCGTCTGCTCCAGCACCACCTTGGCCTGGCCCAGGTTCTCAGCCGTGATGACGCCGAAGACGTTGCTGGTCATCATGCACATCGAAGGCCGCCCCGCGACCTTGTCGCCAAAGGGGCAGGCACTGTTGGTGAAGACGATGCGTTCGTCGGTCGCTTCGACGATGCTGAAGCGGCCCTGGATGCGGCGTTTCAGGTCGACCAGCACCTCGGCCACCTGCGCGCGGCTGAGTTCTGGCACACCCAGTGCGACCTTGTAGTCGTCATTGATCTGCTCGCCGATGCGCTGGCCTACAACGCTGATGAAGCCTGAGGCTTCCTCCAGACCCACCACGTCCTGCAACGTGCCGGCCAGTTCACGCACCAGGTTTCGCAGGAAGCCGTCGCGCTCGAGCGGAATATCCAAGCCCTGCAGGGTCGTGGTGCCTGACGGGGTAACAGCGGAAGTGTTCATTGCGAAAGTCCCTGGCTGGGGGCGGCGGCAACCGTCCGTGAAAGGCCCTGAGTGAGAGTAACAGACTGCTTCTCGCGTCTTCCGTGTAGAGGTCTCGGTTGGCATCATTGGAATCTCAACCGCCATCGGCATCGCACAGCAACCGAGGCCCAGCACAGGCTCCAAGCTTGGCCTGCAGGGCTCCGCAGCGTGGTCTCCTTGGGGGCGCAGATGCGACCGGCCGCTTCGCAGCGGCGAAATCAGCACCGCGGAGTCTTTCCAGGGTCGGTGGCGTGCGGGATCGTAGGCCGTGGGGACGGCACACCCCACTCCGGGCCAGTCGAACAGCACTCGCAGAGTCTGCGGCAGGGCCTTCACCACGTCCTGCCACAGGGACTGGTCGCAGCCGTAGCCATGGGCAAACAGCAGTGTTGCCGGGTGAGAATCGCCTTCGGCTTCCGGGACGTTGAAGTTCAAGCGGTGTCGGATCTCCGAGCTCTCTTGTGCAGGCTCAGCTTGCTTTATCCTGCTGGCCCTGAAGGCTCGGCACGGTCCTTACGCGAGAGACAGCTCGCGACCAACCCACCGCCCGCCCGGAGGAGTCCGCCGCCCGCGGCGCGCGCTGCTTCAAATCGTCGCGAAGGCGCGCGACAGATCGGCCAGCGAATAGGGCTTGAGCACAAAGGTGTCGGCCTTTCCTTGACTCAGTTTGGCCGGCAGGTCCGAATCGGAACAGCCCGAGGTCAGGATGACCCTCAGCCAAGGGCAGCGTTCACGCGCCACCTCCGCCAGCTCGAGCCCACCAATGCTGCCGGGCATCATCAGGTCGGTGAACAACACCTGAGAGTGCCGGCAGCGTTCGCCACCTCTGCCGCGCTCACTGCGGTTGCGGAAAATCCAATGCGTTGCTCCATGAGCAATTTCCTATTCGGCGACAACCAAACGACTCGCCGCTGTCGGGCGCTGAATGCGTGACCTGCTTCAGCGTGTCGGGGATGCCGCGGCCGATCGCTCGACCAACCGTCTGTCTTGCCTGTCATGAAGTCTGAGCGCCACTGACGAAAAGCTGCATAAGCGGGTGATTTAGCGACCTTTTCCTTGAGCGACGTCACAGCG
>JACMQP010000576.1 GCA_014376915.1 Ramlibacter sp. | reverse complement strand
CATCGAGCAGGGACCGGTGCTGGAAGCTGCCGGCGTGCCGCTGGGCGTTGTCACCGGCATCCAGAGCGTGCGCTGGTACCGCGTCATGCTGACCGGGATGGCGGCCCATGCCGGCACGACGCCGATGGAGGTGCGCGCCGATGCGATGGCTGCGGCGATCGGAGTGGCGCACCGGCTCTACGCCCATGCTGCACAAGCTGCGGCCAGCCAGCTGCGATTGACGCTCGGACGCTGGCAGGTCAGGCCGAACTCCGTCAACACGATTCCCGGCGAGGTGGAGTTCACCATCGATGTGCGTTGCGTCGACGAGCGGATGCTGGAGCGGTTCGAGATTGCGCTGGGCGAGATCGTCAAGAGCCAGGTCTGGCCAGGCCGGATCGAATTCGAATCATTTTTTGCGCGGCCGCCGACGCACTTTCCCGCCGACATGCTGGCGTTGATCGGGCAGGCCTGCGAGCGCGCCTGCCGCCAGGCTGCCCTGCCGCTGCCGATCCGGCTGACGTCCGGTGCGTTTCACGACGCGATGTATCTGGCGGAACACTGCCCCACCGCGATGATTTTCGTGCCCAGCAAGGGCGGCGTCAGCCATAACGCCGCCGAAGAGACCGCGCCGCACGAGTTGTTCCTCGGTGCGCAGGCCCTCGCCTATGCGGTCACAGCGCTGGCGATCCTGCCTGCAGCCTGAGCGCGGCTGACTCAGGCCTCGGCGTCGTCCGGCGCGGCGCCGGGCCGCATGTTGGCAGCGACCAGGGTCTGGGTGCTCTGGCGTAGCGCGGCCTTTTCACCGGCGCTGGCGAACTTGCTGTACTTGTGCAGGATCGCCACCAGCTGGCCATAGACCTTGGGCGTGCCGGCAACGCATTCGCGCTGCTCAAGGAAATCGGATTCGCCGGTGAAATTGCCGATCAGGCCGCCGGCCTCGGTCACCAGCAGCGAGCCGGCAGCGACGTCCCAGGGCGAGAGGCCGGTCTCGAAGAAGCCTTCGGTGAAGCCGGCGGCGACATAGGCCAGGTCCAGCGCGGCAGCGCCGGGGCGGCGCAGGCCCGCCGTGCGCTGCATCACCTCGGACATCATGCGCAGGTAATTGTTGAAGTTGTCGCCCGGCCGGAACGGGAAGCCGGTGGAGATCAGGCTTTCCTTGAGCTGGGTGCGCTTGGACACCCGCAGCCGCCGCTCATTGAGGTAAGCGCCGCGGCCGTTGGTGGCAGTGAACAGGTCGTTGCGGCTCGGATCGTAAATGACGGCCTGCTCCACCTTGCCGCGCACCGCCAGCGCGATGCTCACGCAGTAGACCGGGAAGCCGTGGATGAAGTTGGTGGTGCCGTCCAGCGGATCGATGATCCACACATTGTCCGAAGTTTGGGAGCCGTGGGTTCGGCCCGACTCTTCGGCCAGGATGCCGTGGTCGGGATAGGCGGTCAGCAGGGTTTCGATGATCGTCGCCTCCGCGGCATGGTCGACTTCGGTGACGAAGTCGTTGACCTGCTTCTGCGAGATCCGGACCGATTCCACGTCCAGTGCAGCGCGATTGATGATGGCGCCGGCGGCGCGTGCGGCCTTGACGGCCACGTTGAGCATGGGATGCAGGTTGGGAGACGACATGAATTTTGGGGTAAGAGCAGGGACCGCCCGGCGATGCGGGTAGCAACAAACAATTTTACCCTTCCTGCTGGCTCAGCGCGGCGCTGGCCCGGCCCACGGTGCTGGCGAGGTCGGGCCGCTGCTGCCTGAGCATCTCGCCGATCATCGAGCCGGCCACGATCCTGGCGATGACCTCGCTGGCAGGCGCCCTGACGGGTCGCGTTTACAGGGACAATCCTGCCGGTGGAAACCCGTTTCGTCCTGATCAACACCAGCCACGCCGGCAACGTCGGCGCAGCGGCGCGGGCGATGCGGGTGATGGGTTTCGACGACCTGGTGCTGGTGGCGCCGCGCTGGCCGGATGTGCTCACGCGCGACGAAACGGTGCAGCGCGCCAGCGGCGCGCTCGACGTGCTGGAGCGGGCGCGCATCGTGGCGACGCTGGACGAGGCGCTGGAAGGCATGAGCTACCTGTGCGCCACGGCGATGACGCCTCGCGACTTCGGCCCGCCCACGTTCTCGCCGCGCGAGCACCTGGGCGCGCTCGCGCAGTCGCCGCACAGCGTCGCCTTCCTGTTCGGGTCCGAGCGCTTCGGCATGAGCAACGACGACGTCTACCGCTGCCACGCGGCGCTCACCATTCCCACCGATCCCGAATTCGGCTCGCTCAACCTCGGCGCGGCGATCCAGGTGATCGCGTACGAGTGGCGCACGGCGCTGGGGGGATTCGCCACCGATGCCGTTCGCCCGGAGCCCGTCGCGGGGCTCGCCGACGCGCGTGCCGTGGCCGGCATGCTGCAGCACTGGGAGCAGTCGCTGGTGCAGATCGGCTTCCTCGATCCCAAGGCGCCCAAGAAGCTGATGCCGCGACTGAACCAGATGTTCAATCGCGCCCAACTGAGCCCTGAGGAAATCCACATCCTGCGCGGGGTGGCGAAGGCGATGGCCGAAGCGGCTTCAAAAGCAAAGCCTTAGACTGGCGATCCACCAAGAACGACGGCCATGTTCAAGCGCATCCGCTCCGACATCCAGTGCATCCTCGACCGCGACCCCGCGGCGCGCAGCACGTGGGAAGTGCTCACCCTGTATCCGGGCCTGCATGCGCTGGTGCTGCACCGGCTGGCCCACTGGTTGTGGGGCCACGAGCTGCGCTGGCT
>JACMQP010000575.1 GCA_014376915.1 Ramlibacter sp. | reverse complement strand
GGCGCCGACGTGATCGACCTGCTCGAGCTCCTCAAACGCAGCCTGAAAGGCGGCAAGGCCGCCACCGCGCCGACGAAGAAGGCGGCGGGCCGCAAGGCCCCGGCCCGTGCAGGGGGCCCGAAGGGCGCACCGGCGAAGTCCACCACCCGGCGGGCGGCCTGACCGGCCAACGTGTCCAGCATCGTCTATTTTTCCCTCTGGCTGGTGGCGGCGCTCGTTGTCATCGCCCTGGTCAGCGCCACCGTCGCGCGTGGCCTGCGCCTGCGGGAAGTTCGGCAGTTAAAGGCTCTGGAGCTTCTCGATGCGCTCGACCGCTACTCGGAATGGGCGGCGGCCCAGCAGCGCGCCGCCTTCTTCCGCGGCGATGGCGACGACGTGGAGACGGCGCTGGAGGAAGCCCGGCACATCAATCAGGGCTGGTTCCCGGAACTGGCCGCAGAGATGGTGGAGATCCTGATCGTGCACAACCGGCTGGTGGACTTCCTGTGGAACCAGCAGCTGCTGCGGCTCAAGGACCCGGAGCGCTGGCTCGAATCCGACCACGACAGCCGGTTCCTGGAACTGTGGCGCCAGCACCGGTATGCGATCGAGGGGATGCAGATCAAGCTGCGATCGCTGGCCCACGTGCAGCAACCCGAGCGTGAGGAGCACCACCTCGCCTGAGGCCGGTGGTGCTTTCGTGCTGAAATCGCCAGACATGAAGCAACAGTCCATTGGCATCGTCGCCGTGCTTGCGCGCGGCTGGCGTGCCATCGTCCGGGCTTTCACGCCGACGCAGGCCTCGCCCGGTGCGCAGAGTGATGGGGCCGACTCCACGCTGTTCGGCGCCGCATCCGAACAGGGCACCAGCCGCCGCAACACGGACGGCAACAAGGACGGTTCATGGGATCCGACCGGCGAATCCACGGATTTCGCAGATCCGGACTTCGGCGGCGACTCCAGACGGCGCTGAGGGGCGTGGGTCATGGCCCCGCCGGTGGCGCTTCAGGACCCATGCCGGCGCAGGCGCCGCTTGCGCTGGCGATCGAGGAACCAGGCCAGCAGCGGCAGCAGCAGCACCGAGCCAGGAACGGCCCAGATGAACAGATAGGGGCTGACCGACGACGCAGAGCGGACCATGCCCCTGAGCTGAGCCTTCTCGTCGGATGTCCACTTGCCGCCGTTGCGCTGCTTCATCAGCAATGGCCAGGCGCCCTTGATCAGCGCCAACTCGTCGCGCAGCCTGCTCTTCTCGCGGCTGTTGCCCGCCAGGAAGGAACAGAACCACAGCGGCGCGCGCTTCAACTTCGCCTGGAACACGGTGGTGGAACTGGCGTCGAATGGCGCAGCGCCGGTCGGATCGACGTCGGGCGCACGCACGATGTCTGGCTGCAGGGGCGACGGCGCTTTGGACATTCGCCAAGTTTAGTTTTCCGCCGTCGCGGCACCGCAGCGACTTGTAACCAGTCGTCGTCAGATCGCGGGAGCTTCACCATCCGGCAACGTGGAACAGGTTCCGTCCTACAGCCGCCAGCACGGCGGCTCCCTATGCTCTGGAGATATACCAAACACCGGTGAAACAACGATGGCAGACGAAAGCAACATGCCGCAATTGCAGCTCGAAGATTTCAGCCCATACGAGGACAAGCTGCTGGCATGGTCCACGAGTCTGGACACCACGCCGGACCGGCTGAAGGAGATCATGCAGGGCGGCGGCGACGGCGCCAAGTGCGTCCGCGAACTCCTGGGCATCAAGTCGCAGGCCTGTTGAACTGTCGAAGGTCACGCCCGCCGACTTGGTTGTAAGGCGTCGCCCATCACGGCGGTTCCGCTCGGGGGCTTCGCCCTCTCCTACCAGGCCAGGACTCCAAAGTGGAGAAATGCCTTGACACTGCCCTTCAAGCAAAACGGCCTGCACTATCATTTCAATAGCAGCAGGCCGTTGTATTTGGCGGAGCAGGTGGGATTCGAACCCACGGTACGGCATAACCGTACACCGGATTTCGAGTCCGGCGCATT
>JACMQP010000574.1 GCA_014376915.1 Ramlibacter sp. | reverse complement strand
TCCAGACCGGCGGCCTCGGCGGCGCCTTCGTCTGGCCGTCGCTACTGCGCCGGC
This sequence comes from Ramlibacter sp., assembly GCA_014376915.1. Next base: position 8,532 of record JACMQP010000574.1, on the reverse strand, counting down.
TGAACCGCCAACAGCCTGGCTACGCGGAATAAGGCCTAGGCAGCTGCCACCGCCGGCTCGCTGCTGGCGACACGGTCACGCGGTTCGTGCTCCCGCACGCTCACTTCCTTTCGCGTCATCGCCAGGCTGCCGAAAATGGTGCTGAAGGCGACGTCCTTGGCGTCACGGCCGGTGCCGATGCGCACCACCCGCTCCACCGGCGCCATCCCGGTCGGGTCGAAAAGCACCCAGCGACCGCCGATCCACGCCTCGAAGATCGCGTGGAAATCCTGCGGCGGCTCGTCGAACCAGACATATCCCACCACCAGTCGCGCCGGGATGTTGAGCGCACGGCAGAAGGTGATGCCCAGGTGCGCGAAGTCACGGCAGACGCCCGAGCGCTGCGCGAACACTTCCTGCGCGGTCGTCGTGGAGCTGCTGCTGCCCGGCCTGTATTCGATGTTGTCCTGGATCCAGCGGATCAACTTGCGCACCCGCGAGATGCCGGGCGCTTCGTTGCCGAACAGCTGTTGGGCGGTCGCGCTCATCAGGTCGGATTCGCAATAGCGGGTCGGCATCAGGTAGTGGAAGATTGCGTCGGGCACCTGGCTGACCGGCGTTTCCTGCAGCTGCTCGTCGATGTGCTCGCTAAACACCTCGACCTCGGCCTTGTAGTCGACGATCAGCGGGCCGGGCGAAGCGTCGAAGCGGAAGAAGCGGTTACCGCTGGCCGGATCACTGAAGCCGTGGACCGACACGCCGGAGGAGACGGCCAGCCGCTCGCTCACGACGTTCTGGGTCGGCCAGTGCGCGGCCTCGATGTTGAAGCAGAAATGGGTTGGCGCCTGGATCTCGTACTCGAGAACCGTCTCGACAGTGGAACGATGCATACCGCCAAGGTTACGGTGGGGTCGGCCGCCAGTCATCAGCAGCGGCCGACGGCTGCTGTAGGACGGGTACCCCTGCCCAAGCCGTCATTTCCCGAAGAGACCGCGCAGTCCATGCCCTAGCCGATCGCCAAGCCTGGGCCCGCACCGGCACCGGGCATGGTGGTCGTGCCGATGGCGGCGCCGATCAGCGCGCCACGGCTGAGCGTCACGCCCGGGTGGGCCAGCGAGCGCCAGCGGGAAATGCGGACAGCCGCTAGCATGGCGGGCGCCACAACCATCCCGATGCAAGAAGGAATTCAATGAAACTCTATTACTCGCCCGGCAGCTGCTCGCTATCGCCCCACATCGCCCTGCGCGAGGCCGGCCTGGCGTTCGAACCCGTGCTGGCCAGCATCAAGAGCCACCAGCTGCAGGACGGCACCGATTACTACGGAATCAATCCGCTGGGCTACGTGCCGATGCTGGAACTGGACGATGGCACGCGGCTGCGCGAAGGACCGGCGATCGTCCAGTACATTGCCGACCAGGTCCCCACCAAAAACCTGGCGCCGGCCAACGGCACGCTGCCGCGTTACCGGCTGCAGGAGTGGTTGACCTTCATCGGCACCGAAGTGCACAAGCAGTTCTCGCCGCTGTTCAACTCCGCGATGCCCGAGGAAGTCAAGAAGATGCAGCGCGACAAACTGGCTTCGCGCTTCCAGTGGATCGACGCCCAGCTCAAGGGCAAGCAATATCTGATGGGCGACAACTTCAGCGTGGCCGACGGTTATTTGTTTACCGTCACCAACTGGGCCAAGTCGACCATGATCGACCTCGCGGTGTATCCGAACCTGGTTGCCTACCGCGAACGCGTCGCGGCCCGTCCGGCAGTGCAGGAAGCGATGAAGGCCGAAGGCCTGCTCAAGTCATGACGATGCCCACCCTTTTCGACCCCGTCCATGCAGGCGACCTGCAGCTGCCCAATCGCATCGTGATGGCGCCGCTGACGCGCAACCGCGCGCCCGGCGCCGTTCCCACCCCACTCATGGCCGAGTACTACACGCAGCGTGCCAGCGCCGGCCTGCTGATCACGGAAGCCACTGCGATCTCGCACCAGGGCCAGGGCTACGCCGACGTGCCTGGCCTGTACGGCACCGAGCAGCTCGATGGCTGGAAGCGGATCACCGACGCCGTCCATGCCCGCAAGGGCCGGATCGTGGTGCAACTCTGGCATGTGGGCCGCGTCTCACACGTCGACCTGCAGCCCGACGGCCAGAAGCCGGTCGCGCCTTCCGCCATCGCCGCGAAGACCAAGACCTACCTGATCAAGGACGGCGTCGGCGGCTTTACCGACACCTCCGAGCCGCGCGCGCTCGGCGCCTCCGAGTTGCCCGGCATCGTCCACGACTTCCGCCACGCGGCCCGCCATGCCGTGACCACGGCCGGTTTCGACGGCGTGGAGATCCACGGTGCCAACGGCTACCTGCTGGACCAATTCCTGAAGACCGGCGCCAACAAGCGAAGCGACGATTACGGCGGCTCGATCGAGAACCGGGCCCGCCTGCTGATGGAGGTGGCGCGCGCGGTGACCGAGGAAGTCGGCGGCGGCCGCACCGGCCTGCGCCTTTCGCCAGTGACGCCCGCCAACGACGTGGTCGACGAGAACCCGCAGGCCCTGTTCGAGTACGTCATGCGCGAGCTGGCGCCGCTGCACCTGGCCTACATCCACGTGATCGAAGGCGCCACCGGCGGCCCGCGTGACATCGCCGACCGGCCTTTCGACTACGCGGCGCTGCGCCAGGCCTATCGCGACGCCGGCGGCAAGGGCGCCTGGATGGTGAACAACGGCTACGACGGCAAGCTTGCGGAACATGCGCTCGCTCACGGCGCGGACCTGGTCGCCTTCGGCCGGCCCTTCATCGCCAACCCGGACCTGGTGGAGCGCCTGCGTCAGGGCGCGCCGCTGGCCACGCCGGACAAGGCCACCTTCTACGGCGGCGGCGCGAAAGGCTACACCGACTATCCGGCGCTGGCGGGCTGAGCCGCAGCGGGTTGCAGCCGCAGCACGGCGCGCAGCCCGCCGCCGCTGGCCGGTTCAAGGCTGAAGGCGGCGCCGAGCAACTCGGCATAGCGCTGCACGATCGCCAGCCCGAGGCCAGCGCCTTCGCCCAGACGCTGGCCGGCCGGGCCCTGGGCCCAGCGCTGGCCGAGCTGGGCCGCCTCCTGCGCCCCGAGGCCAGGGCCGTTGTCGGTCACGGTCAGCAGCACGCTGCGGTCGTCGCGGCCGATCGCCACCGTCACTCGCGGCTCAGCGCTGTCACCGTAGCGCAGCGCGTTGTCCAGCAGGTTGCCCAGGATGCCTTCCAGCAGCGCGGTGTCGCCGCGCACCGGCACCGGCTGCTCCAGTCCTTCGCCGCCGAGGTCCACCGCCATCGCGTCCGCCTTCGGCAAGAAGCGCAGCAGCACCGCACGCACCAGCTGGCTCAGCTCCACCGCCGCCATGCTGACGCTGGCGCTGCCTTCGCCAGCCCGCGCCAGCGCCAGCAACTGGTTGACCAGGTGGCTGGCGCGCTGCTCGCCCTGGGCAATTCCCAGCAGCTGTTCGCGCCACACCGCCGGGTCGCTCTGGGCCAGCGCATAGCCGGCCTGGGCCCGGATGCCGGCCAGCGGCGTGCGCAGTTCGTGCGCCACATTGCCGGCGAATTCGCGCTGGGCTGCGATGCTCTGGGCCAGCCGCGACAACATCGAATTGAGAGCGGTGCCCAGCCGTTCCACGTCGAGCGTGCTGGCGTCGCGGGTGATGCTTTCCGGCACTGGCGTGAGGTCGCTCGCATCGCGCTGGTCGACTGCGTGCTGCAGTTGCGCCAGCGGCTCGAGGTCGCGCTGGATCACGCGCCTCAATTGCCAGGCCAGGAAGCCAAGCAGCAACACCTGCGGCACCGCCGAATAGGTCAACATCCGGCGCAACAGTCGGCTGCGGCTGGCCGTCGTCTGGGCCATGACCACCGTGAATTCCGCCGGCTGGATGCGGTGCAGCGCAACTGTCCGCAGTTCGCGGCCAAACAGTGAGACGGTGCTGAACTGGTGGCTCGTGCCGGCAGACAGGAAGGGCAGCTCCAGCCCGCCGTGCGCGCCGATCAGCTTGCCTTCCGGCGTAAAGACGGCAAAGTAGTTGGACTCGGTACGGTCGAACATGAGCGCCGCAACCTCTGCCGGTGTGAGCGCTAGCGCGACGCCCTTTGGCGACGCCCGCATGCTGGCCGCCAGCGCGTACGCGTCGTCCAGCAGCGCGCGGTCGAACGCCTGGCCGGCAAAGTTGTTGGCGACCGCCAAGACGATCGCGGTGCCCACCGCCCAGGTCAGCACCAGCGGCAGCATCACGCGGCGCACCAGCCGCGATTGCAGGGTCGGCTTGGACAGCGCTGCGCTGTCCGCGCTCACCGCGCTTCCTCGAGCACGTAGCCCAGCCCGCGCAGGGTGCGGATCGCCACGCCGCTGCTGCCCATCTTCTTGCGCAACCGCGAAATGAAGGCCTCCAGCGCGTTGTCGCCCAGCGCGCCGTCGGCTTCCGACAGCTTGCCCGAGAGGTCGCGCTTGCTCACCACCCGCCCGGGCGGCGTCATCAGCTCCCACAGCACCTCGAACTCGCGCGCCGGCAGGTCCCAGGGCTGCCCGCCCAGGAAGAACCGGCGGGCGCGCCGGTCCAGCGCGAGCTGGCCGACGTCGACCCGGTCGTCGGTGCCGTGGGCGCGCCGCACGAGGGCCCGCAACCGCGCCTCCACTTCGGCCAGGTCGAACGGCTTGCCCAGATAGTCGTCGGCGCCGGCGTCCAGGCCGGCGATGCGCTCTTCGGTGCGGTCGCGCGCCGTCAGCACCAGCACCGGCGTGCGGTCGCCGCGCGCGCGCGCCTCGCGCAGCACCGCCAGCCCGTTGCCTATGCCGCTGCGCTCGCTGGACGAGTGCGGCAGGTTCAGGTCCAGCAGCACAGCGTCGAACGGCTGCACCTGCCACCAGTGGCGAGCCTCCTCGATTGTGGCGGCCACGTCCACGCGGTGCCCAGCATCCAGCAGGCTGCGCAGCATCAGGGCGCGCAGTACGGCATCGTCTTCGACCAGCAGGATTCGCATGATTTCAGCGCCAGTGCAGGGATGAACAGCAGATGAGCATACGACAGCCCCGCGCCTCACAGCGACGGGATTTCCTCCAGGCAATAGCCCAGCCCGCGCAGGGTCCGGATCGAGACGCCGCTGGTCGCCAGCCGCTTGCGCAACTTGGAAATGAAGACCTCCAGCGCGTTGTCGACCAGCAGATCGTCAGGCTGCGACAGCTTCTGCGCCAGGTCGCGCTTGCTGACCACGCGCCCGGGCGGCGTCACCAGCTCCCACAACACCTCGAACTCGCGCGCCGGCAGGTCCAGCGGCGTCCCCGCGACGAAGAAGCGCCGCGCCAGCCGGTCCAGCGCCAACTGGCCCAGCGTCGTCCGCTCGTCGCTGGAGCGCACCCGCCGCACCAGCGAGCGCAGCCGCGCTTCCACTTCAGCCAGGTCGAACGGCTTGCCCAGGTAGTCGTCGGCACCGGCGTCCAGGCCCGCGATTCGCTCCTCGGTGCGGTCGTGCGCCGTCAGCACCAGCACCGGCGTGCGGTCGCCGGACGCGCGCATCTCCAGCAGCAGCTTCAGGCCGCTGCCCAGCCCGCTGCGTTGCGCCCCCGTGCGCGGCAGCCGCAGATCCAGCAGGATGGCGTCGAGCTTCTTGCTGCGCCAGGCCTGGCGTGCAGCCGCGATGGACGCGGCGACATCGACGGTATGGCCGCTGTCGCGCAGGCTGCGCGAAACGATGTCGCGCAGCACATCGTCATCTTCGACCAGCAGGATGCGCAGGGCGGCGGTCACTCAGACTGCGGCTCGCACGGCCCGGGCCTGCACCAGCTTGCCCAGCGCAACAACGAAGGCGGCGCCGATCGCGGGGCCGGCGTAATGCAGCCAGTGGTTGGCCGCCACCATGTCGGCGAGCGCGTTGTCGCTGACGATCGCCTCGCCTGCGACCCAGCCGATCAGCGCAGCGCCGATGGTCACGATCATCGGGAAGCGCTCCATCAGCTTGATGATCAGCGTGCTGCCGAAAATCACCAGCGGAATGCTGATGGCCAGGCCGAGGATCAGCAGCAGCATGCTGCCCTTGGCCGCCGCAGCCACGGCGATGATGTTGTCCAGGCTCATGATCAGGTCGGCGACCAGGATCATTCGCACCGCCGACAGCAGCGTGCCCTGGTGCTTGACGCCGCCGTCTTCACCGTCGTCCTCGTCGCCCAGCAGCTGCACGCCGATCCACAGCAACAGCACTCCGCCGATGATCTGGAGATATGGCATGGCGAGCAGCCTGGCCGCCACTACCGTGAGCAGCACCCGCAGCAGCACCGCCGCTGCGGAGCCAAACACCACCGCTTTGCCCTGCTGGTGCGGCGGCAGAGTCCGCGCAGCCATCGCGATGACAACCGCGTTGTCACCGGACAGGATGATGTTGATCCAGATGATCTTGACCAGGCCGATCCAGAAGTCGGCGCTCTGCAGGAATTCCATCGCCGTTCCCCGTCATTCCTCGACGAACGCTTCCTCGCGCTTGCTCTTCACGGCCGGCAGCAGCACGATCACCAGCAGCAAGGCAGCGGCGGCCAGCAGGCCCGCCGACAGGCCGCGCGTCACGAACACGCTCCAGTCGCCGCGCGAGAGCAGCAGCGCCCGTCGCAGGTTCTCTTCCATCATCGGGCCCAGGATGAAGCCGAGCAGCAACGGCGCCGGCTCGCAACCGAGCTTGACGAACAGATAGCCGATGAAGCCGAACAGGCCGACCAGCCAGACGTCGAAGGTGTTGTTATTGGTCGAATACACGCCGATCGCGCAGAACAGCACGATCGCCGGGAACAGGAACTTGTAAGGCACCGTCAGCAGCTTGATCCACATGCCGATCAGCGGCAGGTTCAGGATGATCAGCATCAGGTTGCCGACCCACATCGAGACGATCAGGCCCCAGAACAGCTGCGGGTTGCTGGTCATCACCTGCGGGCCCGGCTGGATGTTGTGGATGGTCATCGCGCCCACCATCAGCGCCATCACTGCGTTCGGCGGAATACCCAGCGTCAGCAGCGGGATGAACGAGGTCTGCGCACCGGCGTTGTTGGCCGACTCCGGCGCGGCGACGCCACGGATGTTGCCCTTGCCGAACGGGACTTCGCCGGGCTTGGAGCGGATCTTCTTTTCCAGCGCATAGGACGCGAATGAGGCGAGCAGCGCGCCACCCCCGGGCAGGATGCCCAGGGCCGAGCCCAGGAAGGTCCCGCGCAGCACCGCCGGCGTCATGTCCTTGAAGTCCTGCTTGGTCGGCCACAGGCCCGTCACCTTGGAGGTAAAAACTTCCCGGTCGTCTTCCGGCTGCGACAGGTTGCTGATGATTTCGCCGTAGCCGAACACGCCCATGGCGACGACGACGAAGCCGATGCCATCGGTCAGTTCCGGGATGTCAAAGCTGTAGCGGGCGACGCCTGAGTTGACGTCGGTTCCGACTAGCCCCAGCAACAGGCCCAGCACGATCATCGCAATGGCCTTCAGCAGCGAGCCCGAAGCCAGCACCACGGCGCCGATCAGGCCCAGAATCATCAGCGAGAAGTATTCTGCCGGGCCGAACTTGAAGGCCAGTTCAGTCAGCGGCGGCGCGAAGGCAGCCAGGATCAGCGTGCCAACGCAACCGGCGAAGAAAGAGCCCAGGCCCGCGGCAGCAAGTGCCGGCCCCGCCCGTCCCTGCCTTGCCATCTGGTAGCCGTCGATACAGGTGACAACCGAGGACGATTCACCCGGCAGGTTGACCAGGATTGCAGTGGTGGAGCCGCCGTACTGGGCCCCGTAGTAGATGCCGGCCAGCATGATCAGCGCCGACACCGGAGGCAGTGCGTAGGTGGCGGGCAGCAGCATCGCGATGGTGGCAACCGGGCCGATGCCCGGCAGCACGCCGATCAGCGTGCCCAGGACGCACCCGATCAGGCAATACAGCAGGTTGATCGGTGTGACGGCGACGCCGAAGCCGATGGCAAGATTGGAAAGGAGATCCATGATTTCTTTGTCCTCAACCGGTGATGAAGGAAGGCCAGACCTGGATCTGCAGCTTGAGCAGCAGGATGAAGGCAACGTAGCTGCCGGCAGCGAGGATCGCGGCCAGGATCAGGACGTCGCGGGTATGGAAGTGGCCGTCGGCCATGCTCGAGATGATGGTCAGCGCGAAGATCGCGGCGATCATGCCCATCGCCGGCACCCCGATCGACGGCAGCCCGCCCAGCAGGACGCCAAAAGCCAGGTTGGCCGCGATGATGAAGAACAGCGGGCGCCAGGCCCACTTGCCGATCCGTTCGCCGCCCTCCGTTTCCACCACAAGGGAGGTGAACAGCACGACGGCGCCGATCAGCGCCAGCACGATGCCGAGCATCAGGGGAAAGTAGCCCGGGCCCATGCGGGCGCCTTCGCCCACGTTGTAGGTCGTCGCGCCCCAGGCGAATGCGACCCCCACCCCGATGAACATGAGTCCGGAAAAGAAATCCTTCTGGCTTTTGATCTGCATCTCTTGTCTCCTCGACGTCTCAAAACGGAAGAGATAATTCTGGGGCGATGCCTGCGGCGGACGCAGTGGCTTTTACCTAG
>JACMQP010000107.1 GCA_014376915.1 Ramlibacter sp. | reverse complement strand
GCACGGGGCCTGATTCGCGGTTTCCGCACACCAGCCGCGCACGGTTGCGGTACGCTGGCGGAAACCGCATCGGCTCTGAAGCCCGCCAAGACATGAAATACAAAGACTATTACGAGGCGCTCGGCGTTCCCCGCGACGCCGAGCTCGACCAGATCAAGAAGGCCTACCGCAAGCTGGCGCGCCAGCACCATCCCGACGTGTCCAAGGCGGGCGGCAGCGAAGCCCGGTTCAAGGAAGCCGCAGAGGCCTACGCGACGCTCAAGGACCCCGAGAAGCGCAAGGCCTACGACGAGCTCGGCCGCCGGCCGGCGGGCCAGGAGTTTTCCCCGCCGCCGCAGTGGGAGCAACACTTCGGCGCCCGCGACGGCGGCTTCGGCGACATCGACATGGAAGAACTGCTGGCCTCGCTGGGGCGCGGCCGGCCGGGTACCGCCAGCCACCGCGCGGCGCGCCCGACGGCCGGCCGCGATTACGAGACCACCGTGTCCCTCAGCCTGGAAGATGCGCACCGCGGCTCCACGGTCAACCTCGAGGTTGGCGAAGGCGACGCCGGCCGCACGCTGGAGGTCACGATTCCGCCGGGCGTGAGCGACGGCCAGAAGCTGCGCCTGAAAGGCAAGGGCGGCAAGGGCCGCAACGGCGGCGAGGACGGCGACATCTACCTGCACCTCACGCTGGCGCCGCATCCGGTGTTCCGGGCCGACGGCCACGACCTGTATTTCGACCTGCTGCTGGCGCCATGGGAAGCGGCGCTCGGCGCTGAGCTGGAGGTGCCGACGCTGGACGGCGCGGTGGTGTTGACGGTGCCGCCGGGCACGCGTTCGGGCCGCAAGCTGCGGCTGCGCGGCCGCGGCCTGACCAGCGGCCGTAGCGGGCGCGGCGACCTGTACGCGGTGGCAGTGATCGACGTCCCGGCCACGCTGAGCGAGCAGGAGCGCGACCTGTTCGGCCAGCTGGCGAAGGCTTCGAACTTCAATCCCCGCGCTGGCGGTCAGGGAGCACAGCATGGCAACGCAAAGCAGTGAGGGCGATGCGCTCGGCTGGCTGGACGCCCGCGAGACCATCACGGTGACCGAACTGTCGCGCGTCTGCGCGCTCAGCGCTGCCGATCTCGACGAGCTGGTCGGCTATGGCGCGCTGGCGCCGCTGCCCGGACCGCCGCCAGAGGCGCTGTTCAGCGCGGAGTGGGTGATGCCGTTGCGGCAGGTCGCCCGGCTGCGCCGCGACCTGGACCTGGACCTGTTCGCGGTGGCCATCTTGCTGGGCTACCTGCAGCGCATCGATCGACTTGAAGTCGAGGTGCGGTCGCTGCAGGCGAGGCTGCCGCGCCCATGAGGCGCGTAGTTTCGATGTGCTTCAAGCTCCGCCGGGCATGTTTCGGCATCGGGCGTTACTCCCACGCGAAGTAGAGCCAGCCGCACAGCGCGGTGCCGACCAGGTACAGCAGCCAGGTCTGCGGCGTCGCGTAGGGGAAGAACATCAGGGCCACGCCGATCCACTTGGGCTTGGGCAGCTTGGTGCGGCGGCCGTGGTACCAGGCGACCATGCCGACGAGGCCGAACAGGATCGCGCCGACGATGTACGCGGGGCTGGGCAGTTCCAGCCCGAACGCCTGCAGGAACTCACCGAACCCCATGCCAGCCCGGCTGGTTGGTGGCGGGCGCGGTGGTCACTCGAGCGTGAACCCGATTTTCACCGTGACCTGCCAGTGCGCGATCTTGCCGTCCTTGACGTGGCCGCGGGTGTCGGTCACGGTGAACCACTGGATGTTGCGCAGGCTTTCGCTGGCTTTGGCGATGGCGGTCGACACCGCGTCCTCGATGCTGATGGTCGACGAGCCGGTGAGCTCGATGCTCTTGTAGACATGGTTCGACATGGTGTGTGCTCCTTGCGACATTGCGCGGGGGCTCAGGATACGCCACGCCACCAGGGTCCGGGCAGGCCCTGGCTCAGGCCGGCGCGCGGCGCCGCAGCGCCCAGGCAAAGCCCCAGCCCGTCAACGGCAGCGCCAGCGCCGGCAGCAGCAGCAGCGGGGTCGCGCCGACGTGGTCAAACAGAGACCCGGCGGCGCTGACGCCGATGGCCTGGCCGGCGAACAGGCAGAAGGCGAACAGCGCCACCGACGTGCCGCGCACCGACGGCGCCATCTGCGTGGCATGCGTCTGCAAGGTGTTGTGGTACAGGTAGGTGCCGAACCCCATCAGCAGGGCGATCGGCCCGGCCGCCTGCCACGCCGGGGACAGCAGCAGCGCCAGGAAGCCCGCGCCCATCAGCACGCCGCCCCAGGAAGCCATCCTGCGCTCGCCGAAGCGGCGCACGATGTGGCGCGCCGTGAGCGCATAGGCCAGGCCGCCGACCGCGTAGAGCGCCAGCAGCGCCGAGGCGGTGGTCAGCGTCAGGTCGAAGCGCTGGTGCAGGTACGCCGGAAGGTAGCTCATCGGTCCGAGCAGGAACATGCCCTCGACCAGGGCTGACGCCAGCACCACGCGCGACCACGGCACCTGCAGCACAGTGCGCAGCTGCAGCACGAAGCCGGCGCTGCTGCGGCCGGCCGGGCGCACCGGCGGCGGCGCGCTGCGGATGCGCATCAGCGTCAGGAGCGCCACCGCCAGGTAGCCCACCGCCAGTGTCAGGAAGGCGCCGCGCCAGCCCGGCGCCGAGTCGGCGAACAGGCCGCCGGCCAGCTGTCCCGCCATCATTCCGGACAGCGTGCCGGTGAGGAAGCGCGCCAGCGTGGCCTGGCGCTGCTCGTAAGGCACTGCGCCACCGATCCAGGCCATCGCCAGCGGGATGATGCCGGCCGCCGCCATGCCCCAGGCCACGCGGGCCACCACCAGCAGGCCGAAGCCGGGAGCCAAGGCGCTTGCCAGCGCGGCCGCTGCACAGCCGAACAGCGCTGCGCACATCAGGCGCGCCTTGCCGTAGTGATCGCCGAGCGGGCCGAACACCAGCTGCATCAGGCCGTAGGCAACGGAAAAACCGATGATCACGCGGCCGGCTGCGCCGGCCGTCACCGTGAAGTCGCCTGCCAGCCGCGGCAGCAGCGAGTCGCAGATGCGCAGTGCGGCG
>JACMQP010000106.1 GCA_014376915.1 Ramlibacter sp. | reverse complement strand
GGCAATACGGGCTCGACGACCAGTGGAGCTGGGTGCTGATCCCGATGCTGGGCTTCACCTTCGCCGGCTGCGCGCTGATGGCGATCATCTACGGGCTGATGACGCCGGAAAAATGGAACGCGCGCTTCAATCCGCAGGCCGTGGCCGACGCGCGGAGCGGCAACACCAACTGGTTCACCATCGCCGCCGTGGTGCTGGCCCTGATGGTCGGCACCGGTGTGCTGATGGCGAGCATCGTTTTCAGCTTCCAGCGCTATTTCGAATACCAGGTCGAGGAAGCCCGCAAGATCTCCCAATAGCGGCCCGACGCGGCGGCGGCATGGCTCCATGCGCACTCGGCATCGGCGAATGCGGTGCGGCCGCCACAGCGGACCTGGCCGCGGGGCGCGCTGCTGCGCTAGATTGGTACGTCCATCATTTCCATCAGGAGAGCATCATGGATCCGGCTCACAAGGCTGACGGCAACGGCATCACCATCCGCGCGCTGGAACCCGCCGACGCGCACGAAGTGTCGGCGCTGACCGGCGCCCACGGCACCTTCGAGGGCACCCTGCAACTGCCCGACATGCCGGTCGCCTCGCGGCTCGAGTGGCTGCAGAAGGTCGATCCGCTGAGCTGCCGGCTGGTCGCCGTTTCCGAGGGTCGCGTCGTCGGTTCGGCCGGTCTGCACCCGGCAGGCAGCAGCTTGCGCCGCGCACATGTCCGGATGCTGGGGATCGGCATCGTCCCCGGCTTCCAAGGCCGCGGCATGGGGCGTCTGCTGATTGCCCGCTTGTTGGACTGGGCCGACAACTGGGCCGGCGTGCTGCGCGTCGAATTGACCGTCCATGCCGACAACGACCGGGCCATGGCACTCTACCGCTCGATGGGCTTCGAGGACGAAGGCCGGCATCGCGCCTATGCCATCAAGGACGGCCGCTACGTCGACGCCCTGTGCATGGCGCGGCTGCATCCCAGCCCGCCGCAACTGTGACGCGGCAGCGTCATCCTCGCGGCGGCCGGGATGACGGGTTCCGTCAGAACACCTGCAAGCTGACCCAGTAGGCAATCGCAGCGACGAACCCGCTGGCCGGGATGGTGAAGATCCAGGCCCAGACGATGTTGCCGGCGACGCCCCAGCGCACTGCGCTGGCCCGCTGGGTCGAGCCGACGCCGACGATGGCACCGGTGATGGTGTGGGTGGTCGACACCGGGATGCCCAGCGCGGTCGCCAGGAACAGCGTGATCGCCCCGCCGGTCTCGGCGCAGAAACCGCCGACCGGCTTGAGCTTGGTGATCTTCTGGCCCATGGTCTTGACGATCCGCCAGCCGCCGAACATGGTGCCGGCCGCGATCGCGGTGTAGCAGACGCCGATCACCCAGTACGGCGGCGACGCCGCGCTGGCGGCCGAGTAGCCGGTGGCGATCAGCAGCATCCAGATGATGCCGATGGTCTTTTGCGCGTCGTTGCCGCCGTGGCCCAGGCTGTAGGCGCCGGCCGAAACCAGCTGCAACCGCCGGAACCAGCGATCGACCTTGGACGGCCGGCTGCGGCGGAACAGCCACGACACCAGCACCATCATCAGCGACCCGAGCAAGAAACCCAGCAACGGCGACACGAAGATGAACAGCACGGTCTTCCAGATGCCGGCGGCGATCAGCGAGCTGGCGCCGGCCTTGGCGATCACCGCGCCGACGATGCCGCCGATCAGCGCATGCGACGAGCTGCTGGGAATGCCGTAATACCAGGTGACCACGTTCCAGGCGGTGGCGCCGACCAGCGCGCCGAACACCACGTGGGTGTCCACCACGCCGGGCTGGACGATGCCCTTTCCCACGGTGGCGGCAACGCTCAGGTGAAAGATGAAGATCGCGATCAGGTTGAAGAAAGCTGCGAACACCACGGCCGTGGCGGGCTTGAGCACGCCCGTGGAAACGACGGTGGCGATCGAGTTGGCGGCGTCGTGAAAGCCGTTCATGAAGTCGAAAGCGACCGCCAGCACCACCAGCATGATCACCACCCACAGGGAGGCCTGCGCGCTTGTCATCGGAAGCCGCCGCCGTTCAGGAGTTCTCGAGGACGATGCCCTCGATCACGTTGGCGACGTCCTCGCATTTGTCGGTGATGGTTTCCAGCAGCTCGTAAATCGCCTTCATCTTGATCACCTCGCGCACGTCCGGCTCCTCGCGGAACAGCTTGCTCATGGCCGAGCGCATCACCCGGTCGGCGTCGGATTCGAGCCG
>JACMQP010000573.1 GCA_014376915.1 Ramlibacter sp. | reverse complement strand
GCAGCCGAGGCCGGTGCGGCCATCATCCACCTCCACGCACGCGACCCGGTGACCGGCAAACCCGACCAGAGTCCGGAAGCCTTCGCCCGTTTCCTGCCGCAGATCAAGGCGCGCACCGACGCCGTCCTCAACCTCACGAGCGGGGGCTCGCCGTTCATGACGATCGAGGAGCGGATCCAGCCCTCGATGCGCTTTGCGCCGGAGGTCGCGTCGCTCAACATGGGGTCTCTCAACTTCGCGCTGTTTCCGATGCTGGAGCGGTTCAAGGAATTCAAGCACGACTGGGAGCGCAAGCAACTCGAGGACAGCCGCGACCTGATTTTCCGCAACACCTTCAAGGACATCGAGTTCGCGCTGGCCGCCTGTTCGGCCAACGACACCCGCTTCGAGTTCGAGTGCTATGACATCGGCCACCTGTACAACCTCGCGCACTTCGCCGACCGTGGTCTGGTCAAGGCACCTTTCTTCGTGCAGTCCGTGTTCGGAATCCTGGGCGGGATCGGCGTTCACCACGAGGATGTCTCGCACATGCGGCGGACCGCGGACCGGCTGTTCGGCAGCGACTACCAGTGGTCGGTGCTGGGCGCTGGGCGCCACCAGATGACGATCGCGGCACTTGCCGCGGGCATGGGCGGCAACGTCCGGGTCGGCCTGGAGGACAGCCTGTGGCTCGGTCGCGGTACGCTTGCCGAGAGCAACGCGCAGCAGGTCCGGCAGGTCCGCAAGATCATCGAAGCTCTGGGGCTGCAGGTGGCGAGCCCGACTGAAGCGCGCGAGATCCTGCAGCTCAAGGGAGCGGACAAGGTCAGGTTCTAGAAGCCGGCGCCGACGCAACCATGCGCTGCCTGCACGCTGCGGACTTCCTTGGCGCTGGCGGCCGCCCGCGCCGCAGTGTCCGCGGCGGCGCGGCCCGCCTGCACCGCCCGGATGGTGTCGGCAGCGACCGCGATGTCGGCGACGATCGCCTTGCGCAGCGCGTCCGGCTTGCCGGACGAAAGCGACTCAATGATCTCGGCGTGGAGACGGGTCGAGTCGGAGAGTCCGGTCTCGTTGAAGCAGGAACGGATCAGCGGTCCGACACGCACCCAGAGTTTCTCGATGATCGACAGCAGAAAGGCGCTGGCGCCCAGCCGGTACATCACGAAATGGAACTGGAAATTGCAGTCCAGGTAGGCGTCGGCATCGCCGCGACGGCCCGCGGCGCGCATGGCCCGGTCGATCTCCCGGAGACGTTCGATCTGTGCCGGCTTGACATGGTCGATGGCCTGCGCTGCTGCCAGGCCTTCGATATGGCAGCGCAGGTCGGTCAGTTCGTCGAACTCGTGGCGCGACAGGACCGGCACGATCACCGTGCGATTGGGCCGAAGCTCCAGCGCACCTTCGGCGATCAGCCGATTCATCGCCTCGCGGGCCGGCATCACGCTGGCACCCAGCATCTGCGAAATCGACTTGACCGTCACGGCCTGTCCCGGCTGAAAATGCCCGTTCATGAGCGCTCTGCGGACCGACTGCGTCACCTGTTCGCGCAGGGTGACATTCTCGATCTGCTTGAGCGCGGGCGGGACATCGACCCGGCGGGCGGGCTTTGGGACAGGACTCATGACGCGAAGCAAGATAGCACGCTTTGAGCACCCGTCCCGCCATCGAAAACCAACAGAGGAAGCAAATGAGCACAGCCAACAATGAAGCCCGCGTCGCCATCGTCACCGGCGGTAGTCGTGGCATCGGGCGCGCCATCGCAGTCACGCTCGCACGCCAGGGCTGGAACGTCTGCGTCAGCTACATCTCGAATGCGGCGGCGGTCGACGAGACGGCGGCGATGATCGGTGAGGCCGGCGGTCGGGCCCTGACGGTGCAAGCCGACATGGCATCGCGCCAGGACATCCGGCGTCTGTTCGCGGAAGCCAGCAAGGCCTTCGGCCGGCTGGACGCGCTGGTCAACAACGCGGGCGTCGTCGGCGGCGTGCGCTCGATCTTCGACGCGGACGAAGAGCACCTGCGCGCTGTCTTCGACGCCAACGTGCTGGGCTGCTTTTATTGCTGCGCGGAGGCGGCCACCGCCATGTCGACGCAAAAGAGCGGCCGCGGGGGCGCCATCGTCAACCTGTCGTCGGTCGCGGCCCGCACCGGCGGCATGCCGCAGGAGGCGCATTACGCGGCCTCCAAGGGCGCCATCGACAGCCTGACGCTGGCGCTGACCAAGGAGCTGGCGCCGCACGGGATCCGCGTCAACGCCGTGCGGCCGGGCCTGATCGACACCGAGATCCACGAAGCCCACGGCGGCCAGGCGACGCTGGCGAAACTCGCGCCGACCGTGCCGCTCGGCCGGGTGGGCACGCCAGACGAGGTGGCGGAGGTGGTCGCATTCCTGTGCGGGCCGCTGTCCAGCTACATGGACGGCGCCCTGGTCGACGTGTCCGGCGGTCGCTGAGCCGCATTTCATTTCCTGCAACCCAAAAAACCGAACGGAGACTTCCATGAAACGCAGAAACCTGTTGACCGGCGCGACTGGCCTGGCCGCATCGCTTTCGCTGCCCGCGTGGAGCCAGTCCGGCTATCCCAACAGGCCGATCAAAGTGATCGTGCCCTATGCCGCCGGCATCTCCCCCGACGTGGTGGCCCGTGTGATCTGCGACAAACTGGGCCAGGCGCTGGGCCAGCCGGTGATCATCGACAACCGCGCCGGCGCCGGCGGGATGATCGGAGCCGAAGCGGCGGCGGCGATGCCCGCCGACGGCTATAACCTGTTCTACACCGTGAAGGGCGTGATGGCGATCGCCCCCCATCTGTACCCCAATGCGAAGTACAACCCGCTGCGGGATTTCAAGGCCATCACCCAGGTGCTGATCGTCCCGCACATCATCACCGCGACGCCGAACGCTCCCTTCAACACGATGGCCGAGCTGGTGGAGTACGCGAAGCGCAACCCGGGAAAGATCGACTACGCGTCGGCGGGCGTCGGCTCGCAGCCGCACGTGGCGCTGGAAGCCTGGGCCCGGCGCCTGGGCATCAAGCTCACCCACATTCCCTACAAGACCAACCCCTCGCCGGACGTGATGAGCGGCGTCGTCAGCGTGTACCTGGAAGCATCGACCACGGCGATTCCGTCGATCCAGGGCAAGCGGATCAAGGCGCTGGCTGTGTCCGGCGCCGACCGCATCCCGGCGCTGCCCGACGTTCCGACCATGACCGAGTTCAATCCGGAACTCGATCCCAACGGCGTGATCGGGAATTCCTGGCACACCTTCTTCGCGCCGGCCGCTACCCCGGACGACATCGTCAACCGGCTCAACACCGAGATCGTCAAGATCGTCCGGACGCCGGAAATCCAGGCCCGCCTGCGCTCGCTCGGACTGACGCCGACCGGCACGCCGGCGGCGGCGGTGAACTCTGGCATGGCGGTGGACTACGCGTACTGGGGCAAGCTGATCAACGAACTCGGCATCAAGATCGAGTGAGGCCGGCATGATCGTCGAACACCGCACCTACACCCTCAAGCCGCTGCGCACGCGCGACTTCCTGGCGCTGTACGAGCGGGCGGCGCTGCCGTTGCAGCAGAAGTACCTGGGCCGCCTGGTCGGTTTTTTCGTCTCGGAGATCGGGCCGCTCAACCAGGTGGTCCATCTCTGGGCTTTCGACAGTCTTGCCGATCGCGAGCAGCGCCGCGCGGCCATGGAAGCGGATCCGCTCTGGGCGCCTTACGTGGACGCCCTGCGCGAACTCGACGTCATGCTGCAGCAGGAAACCAAGCTGCTGCGATCGGTCTCCTTTTCTCCCGTTTGAGGTCCCTCGATGCACCAGAACATGACACGCCGGGCCGGATTGACATTGGCTGGCGCCGCGCTCGTGGCGGCCGGCACCAGGGCGTGGGGCCAGGGCGCCGGCGCCTTTCCGAACAGGCCGATCAAGGTCATCGTCCCTTCGGCCCCGGGCGGCGTGGCCGACATCCTGACGCGCCTGATCGCCCCGAAGATGGCTGAGCGATTGGGCCAGCCAGTGATCGTCGATTACCGCGCCGGTGCGGCCGGGACGATCGGGCTGAGCGCCACCGCCCGTTCCGCGCCGGATGGCTACACCCTGGTCTTCGTGTCGGAAACCCACGCGGCCGGCGAATCGCTGTATCCCAAGCGGGGCTACAGCATCCAGAAGGAGCTGGTTCCGGTGGCGCCCATCGGCAACTTCCCCCAGGTGCTGGTGGTGAACAAGAACCTGCCGGTGAATTCGCTGAAGGAGCTGATCGACTACGCACGGGCCAATCCCAACAGACTGTCCTACGGGTCGGGCGGCGTGGGCAACACCTACCACATGGCCATGGAATTGATGGACCAGATGGCTGGCATCAGGATGCAGCACGTTCCCTACAGTTCGGCCGGCACCGCGCGGACCGACCTGATCTCCGGGCAGATCCAGCTGATGTTCGACACCGTGGGCAGCATGGAGCAGCACATCCAGGCCGGGTCGGTGCGCGCCCTGGCCATGAGTTCGGCACAGCGCTTTCCGCGCATGCCCAACGTGCCGACCGTGGCCGAGGCCGGTGTGCCGGGCTATCTGTTCGAGTCTTGGTGCGGCCTGATGGGACCGGCGGGCATCCCGGCCGACATCATCGCCAGGATCAACGAGTCCGTCGCGTTT
>JACMQP010000105.1 GCA_014376915.1 Ramlibacter sp. | reverse complement strand
TGGAGCTGATCCGCAGGGTGCCGTTGTTTGCACTGCTCACCGCCAACCAGGCGGAGGCGGTCGCGGACGCCGTCACCAAGCGACGCTTCAAGCGCGGGGAGGTCATCGTCGAACAAGGCGAGAAGTCCAACACCCTGTTCATCATCCTCACCGGCCGGGTACGGGTCGTCACCGCCGACAAGCGCGGGCGCGAGGTGATCCTGGCGACGCTGCAGCCGGGCGACTACATCGGCGAAATGAGCCTGATCGACAACGAGCCGCACTCGGCCACGGTCAGGGCCGAGGTGCAGACCGACATGCTGGCCCTGGGCCGCACCGAGTTCGCGCGCTGCCTGCCTGAGAACAGCTCGATGTCGTACGCGATCATGAAGGGGCTGGTACAGCGTTTGCGCCAGGCCGACCGCAAGATCGAATCGCTGGCCCTGATGGACGTCTATGGCCGGGTCGCCCGTTCGCTGCTGGAATTCGCGCTGCCGGACCGCGAAGGCCTGCTGACGATTCGCGAGCGGATCTCGCGCCAGGACATCGCCAAGATGGTCGGCGCTTCTCGTGAGATGGTCAGCCGCGTCATGAAGGACCTGGAAGACCGCGGCTTCATCGAGACCCGCGCCGACGGGTCGATGCTGATCAAGGACCGGTTGACCACGCTTGGTTGAGATCCGCCGTTGCCGCGAAGGCCGGAACGCGCTCGGTTAAGCTGCGAGCCAGTCCATGTCTTACTCGCTCAATACCCTGAACAACCCGGCGCCGGGGACCGGTCCGCAACGCGGCGTCGTCGGCCGCTTCGCCCACGAAATCGTCATCATCCTGGGCCTGGTCGCCCTGGTGTTCTGGCTGATGGCGCTGGCCAGCTACTCGATCGACGACCCCGCGTTTTCCACCTCCGGCAGCGGCGCAGCCGTGCGCAACTGGGGCGGCCGTTTCGGCGCCTGGCTGGCGGATGGCAGCCTGTTCCTGTTCGGCTTCTCCGTCTGGTGGTGCTTGGCCGCCAGCATCCGGGCCTGGCTCGCGACGCTGGCCCGCTGGATGCGCGCTGGCGAGGAAGCGCCGGCCCGGCCCACCGGCTTCAGCCAGATGCAATTCGCTTTCTGGATCGGCCTGGCCGTGCTGCTGTGCGCGAGCACGGCACTCGAATGGTCGAGGCTGTACCGCTTCGAAGGCCAGGGCCGGTTGCCAGACCACGCGGGTGGCGCGCTCGGCTATCTGGTCGGTCCGGTGGCGGTGAAGTGGCTCGGATTTACAGGCTCCGGCCTGGTCTGCATTTCGCTGGTGGTGCTGGGTGCCGCGCTGGTGTTCCGCTTTTCCTGGAGCCATGTGGCGGAACGGGTGGGCGCAGCCATCGTCGGCTTCATCGACTCGCGGCGCGAGAAGCGCGAGATCGCGCAGGATCTGGCGTTCGGCCAGCAAGCCGCGCGCGAACGCGAAGAGATCCTGCTCGAAGAGCGCATCGAGATCGTCGAGCACCATCCCGTGCCGGTGCTGATCGAGCCCGAGGTGGTGGACGTGCCCAAGAGCGGGCGGGTCGCCAAGGAGCGGCAGAAGCCGCTGTTCATGGAGCTGCCCGATTCCAAGCTGCCGCAGGTCGATCTGCTGGACGGGCCGCAAGGCCGGCAGGAAACGGTCTCGCCGGAAACGCTGGAGATGACCAGCCGGCTGATCGAGAAGAAGCTCAAGGACTTCGGCGTCGACGTTCGCGTCGTTCTGGCCCAGCCCGGCCCGGTGGTGACGCGTTACGAGATCGAGCCTGCGACCGGCGTCAAGGGCTCGCAGATCGTCGGCCTCGCCAAGGACCTGGCGCGTTCGCTGAGCCTGGTCTCGATCCGGGTGGTCGAAACCATCCCGGGCAAGAACTACATGGCGCTGGAGCTGCCCAACGCCAAGCGGCAGTCGATCCGGCTGTCGGAGATCCTCGGCTCGCAGGTCTACCACGAGGCCAAGTCGATGCTGACCATGGGCCTGGGCAAGGACATCGGGGGTCTTCCGATCGTTGCCGACCTGGCCAAAATGCCGCACGTGCTCGTGGCCGGCACCACCGGCTCGGGCAAGTCGGTCGGTATCAACGCCATGATCCTGTCGCTGCTGTACAAGGCCGAAGCGCGCGACGTCCGGCTGCTGATGATCGACCCCAAGATGCTGGAAATGTCGGTTTACGAAGGCATTCCGCACCTGCTGGCGCCGGTGGTGACCGACATGCGGCAGGCGGCCCACGGCCTGAACTGGTGCGTCGGCGAGATGGAACGTCGCTACAAGCTCATGAGCAAGCTCGGCGTGCGCAACCTCGCCGGCTACAACCACAAGATCGACGAAGCCAAGACCAGGGAACAGTTCATCTACAACCCTTTCAGCCTGACGCCCGACAGCCCCGAACCGCTGGAACGGTTGCCGCACATCGTGGTGGTGATCGACGAACTGGCCGACCTGATGATGGTGGTCGGCAAGAAGATCGAGGAGCTGATCGCCCGGCTGGCGCAGAAGGCGCGAGCCGCCGGGATCCACCTGATCCTGGCCACGCAGCGGCCGAGCGTGGACGTGATCACCGGCCTGATCAAGGCCAACATCCCGACCCGGATCGCGTTCCAGGTCTCCAGCAAGATCGACAGCCGCACCATCCTCGACCAGATGGGCGCCGAGGCGCTGCTGGGAATGGGCGACATGCTCTACATGCCCAGCGGCACCGGCTTGCCGATCCGCGTTCACGGCGCCTTCGTCAGCGACGAGGAAGTGCACCGCGTTGTGGCGTACCTGAAGCAGCAGGGCGGTGAGCCGAACTACATCGAGGGCGTGCTGGAAGGCGGGACCGTGGATGGCGAGGATGGCGACCTGCTCGGCGGCGATGCGGGCGGCGAGAAGGACCCGATGTACGACCAGGCGGTGGAAGTGGTGCTGAAGAACAAAAAGGCCAGCATCTCACTGGTGCAACGGCACCTGAAGATTGGTTACAACCGGGCCGCACGACTGGTGGAAGATATGGAAAAAGCCGGCCTCGTGAGCGCCATGAGCAGCGCGGGCCAGCGCGAGATCCTGGTGCCCACCCGGTCCGAATAACCATCGCTTGCGAACTTCCGGGTTCGGGGCGACCCCAACAGCCATGAAGAAACTCATCACCGCTATGGCGATCGTCGCTTGCAGCCATCTCGCCTGGGCTGGTGGCATGGAAAGCCTCGAAAACTTCGTCAAGACCGCCAGGAGTGGACGGGCCGATTTCAGCCAGGTCGTGACCTCGCCGGGCAAGGATGGCCAGGCGCCACGGAACAAGACCTCCACCGGCACCTTCGAGTTCTCGCGTCCGAACCGTTTCCGCTTCAATTACAAGAAACCGTTCGAGCAGACCATCGTAGCCGACGGCCAGACACTCTGGCTCTACGATGTCGACCTGAACCAGGTGACGACCCGTAAGCAGTCGCAGGTGCTGGGTTCCACGCCCGCCGCGTTGATCGCCTCGTCGCCCGACCTGAACGCGCTGAAGAAGGACTTCGCCCTGGAAGCCGTTGCCGACCGCGACGGGATGCAGTGGGTTCAGGCCACGCCCAAGGTCAGGGACGGCCAGTTGCACAGTGTCAAGATCGGTTTCCGCGGCAACGACCTGGCGGCGCTCGACATCCTGGACAGCTTCGGCCAGCGCTCGGTCATCAGCTTCAGCAAGCTGGAAGTGAACGCCGGCATCTCCACCGATGCCTTCCAGTTCAAGCCGCCGCAGGGTGTGGACGTGGTCCGCCAGTGAACGCGCAACGCGGAATAAACTCGGGCGGGTGAGCAAGACCGTCGCCACCGCGCACCAGCCCCTGGCCGAACGCCTGCGTCCGAAGACGCTGGGCGAGGTCATCGGCCAGCAGCACCTGTTGGGCGCCGGCATGCCGCTGCGCATCGCCTTCGAGTCCGGCCAGCCGCACAGTTGCATCCTGTGGGGGCCGCCGGGCACCGGCAAGACGACCATCGCGCGCCTGATGGCCGATGCCTTCGACGCGCAATTCATCACCATCAGCGCCGTACTCGGTGGCGTGAAAGATATTCGCGAGGCGGTGGAACGGGCGCAGGTGGCGCAGGGCATCCTGGGCTCCGGCGGGCGCCGCACCATCGTCTTCGTCGACGAGGTGCACCGCTTCAACAAAAGCCAGCAGGACGCCTTCCTGCCGCACGTGGAGTCGGGCCTGTTCACCTTCATCGGCGCCACCACGGAGAACCCTTCGTTCGAAGTCAACTCCGCGCTGTTGTCGCGGGCCGCCGTCTATGTGCTGCAGCCACTGACGGAGGTCGACCTGGCGCAGATCGTCACCAGGGCGCAGGCCATCGGCGCGGTACCGCCGATCGAGGTGGCGGCGCTGGACCGGCTGGTCGCCTACGCGGACGGCGATGCGCGGCGGCTGCTGAACACGCTGGAGACGCTCTCGGTGGCCGTCACCCAGGAAAAGCTGGGGGAAGTCACCGACACGTGGCTGTTGAAGGCACTGGGCGAGCGCATGCGCCGCTACGACAAGGGCGGCGAGCAGTTCTACGACACCATCAGTGCGCTGCACAAATCCGTGCGCGGCTCCGACCCGGACGCCTCGCTGTACTGGTTCATGCGCATGCTCGATGGCGGCGCCGATCCGCGCTACATGGCGCGCCGGCTGGTGCGCATGGCGACGGAGGACATCGGCCTGGCCGACCCGCGCGCCTTGCGGCTGGCGCTCGACGCCGCCGAAATCTACGAGCGGCTCGGCACGCCGGAGGGCGAACTGGCGCTGGCCGAATGCGTGGTCTACCTGGCGATCGCTCCCAAGTCGAATGCGGTTTACAACGCCTTCAACGAGATCAAGGCCTTTATCAAGAAGGACGGCACCCGTCCGGTGCCGATGCACCTGCGCAATGCGCCGACCCAGCTGATGAAGGACCTCGATTACGGCAAGGACTACCGCTATGCACACAACGAGGAGGGCGGTTTCGCGGCCGGCGAAAACTATTTCCCCGAAGGAATGAAGCCGCCGCAGTTTTACCGGCCGGTGGAGCGCGGTCTCGAAATCCGCATCGCCGACAAGCTGCGCGAACTGCGCCGGCTCAATGAGGACAAGCAGTGACCCGTTGGCGACACGAGGCGCGCCGCGCCTGCATTCTTCGAGGGTAAACCCCGCGTCGCCGTCGTTTTTCGCGCTGGACCCCATCGCTACAATCGCGCACCATCAACCCGCAGAATCGGCTTCTGGCGGGTTTTTTGCTAGATAGCTTCAAACGAACGGAGAAGCGATATGGAAATCCTGCTGCAGCAGATCATCAATGGTCTGGTCCTCGGCAGCATGTATGCCCTGGTGGCTTTGGGTTACACCATGGTCTACGGCATCATCAACCTGATCAACTTCGCCCACGGCGAGGTGCTGATGGTCGGCGCTCTCACCAGCTGGTCCGTCATCGTGACGATCCAGGAATCCATGCCGTGGATGCCGGGCTGGCTGGTGCTGATCGTGGCGCTGGTGGTCGCCTGCGTCGTCGCGGCGATGCTGAACTTCATCATCGAGAAAGTCGCCTACAGGCCGTTGCGCAACAGCCCGAAGCTGGCGCCGCTGATCACCGCCATCGGCATGTCGATCCTGCTGCAGACGCTGGCCATGATCATCTGGAAGCCGAACTACAAGCCCTATCCGACGCTGCTGCCGCCGACGCCGTTCCAGATCGGCGGCGCCGTGATCACCGCCACCCAGATCATGATCCTGGGCCTGACGGCCGTGTCGCTCGCGGTGCTGATGTACCTCGT
>JACMQP010000572.1 GCA_014376915.1 Ramlibacter sp. | reverse complement strand
TTTATCGCCGACTGCCTTGTAAACGGCCTGGCCGAGCGTAATGCCGACATCCTCGACGGTGTGGTGGCCGTCGATGTGCAGGTCGCCGTCGGCCTGAATATCCAGGTCGATCAGCCCGTGGCGGGCAATCTGGTCGAGCATATGGTCGAAGAAGCCGATGCCCGTCGCCAGGCTGGCCTTGCCGGTGCCGTCCAGGTTGACCCGCACCGTGATCTTCGTCTCCGCGGTGTTGCGGAAGACTTCGGCTTGCCGGTCGGGATTGGAGGGTGTCGTCATAGGGAGGCCTTGAGCGCCGACAGCATCTGCGTGTTCTCGCCTTCGGTACCGACGGTGAGGCGCAGGCAGTTCGCCAGCAATGGATGCAGTTTAGAAACGTTCTTGACCAGCACTCCGTGCGCCTTCAGGCCATCGAAGGTCTTCTGGGCATCGGGAAAGCGCGCCAGGATCATATTGGCGTCGCTGCGCCAGGCCTTGACGCCTGGCAGTTGCGCCAACGCGGCCTGCAGGCGCGCGCGCTGCTGGCGCAGGTCTATTGCCTGGGCTGCGAAGACATCTGCGTGCTCGAGCGCGAACAACGCGGCTTCGCAGTTCAGGACACTGATGTTGTACGGCGGACGCACTTTGTCGAACTCGGCGACCAGCGCCCTCGGGCCAATCATGTAGCCTATCCGCACCCCCGCCAGCCCAAACTTGCTCAGGGTACGCATCAGCAGCACGTGGCTGTGGCGCGCCAAACGGTCGATGTAGCTGCGGCTGGAAAACGGCTGGTAGGCCTCGTCGACCACCACCAGTCCCGGCGCGGACGCGATGATCCTTTCGATCACCGCGTCGTCCCAGAGATTGGCCGTCGGATTGTTGGGATAGGCAATGTAGATGATCGAGGGCCGGTGCTGCACGATCGCCGCCAGCATCGCCCGCTCGTCGAGCTCGAAGTCTGGCGTCAGGTCGACGCCGATGAACTTCAGCCCCTGCAACTGCGCGCTCATGCCGTACATCACGAAGCCGGGCAGCGGCGCCAGGATGGATGCGCCGGGCACGTCGCAGGCCATCGCGACCAGCGAAATGAGTTCGTCCGAGCCGTTGCCCAGCATGATGGCGCAGCCTTCCGGCATGCCTGCATACGAGGCCAGCGCGCTGTGCAGGTCGTCGATCCGCTCGGCCGGATACCGGTTGAAGGCCAGCGCGCCGAGCCTGGCGCCGAGTTCGGCCTGCAGCGCTGGCGAAAGCCGATGCGGGTTTTCCATGGCGTCGAGCTTGACCAGCCCGGCCGACGGCTGGACGGCGTAGGCGTGCATGGACCGGACATCCTGCCGGACCAGCGCCTTGAGATCGCGTTGCGCCGGGCCCGTCATTTGCGAAACCTCATTTCGGCAGCGCGGGCATGGGCCTGCAAGCCTTCGCCGTAGGCCAGTTCGGCCGCGATGGCGCCGAGCTTCTGCGCGCCAACCTCGCTGACCTCGATCAAGCTGCTGCGCTTCTGGAAGTCATACACGCCGAGCGGACTCGAAAAGCGCGCTGTGCCACTGGTCGGCAGCACGTGGTTGGGCCCGGCGCAATAATCGCCGAGCGACTCGCTGGTGAAAGCGCCGAGGAAGATCGCGCCGGCATGCCGCAACAGCGGCTCCCAGCGATGCGGCTCGTTGCTCGCGACCTCGAGGTGTTCCGGCGCAATGCGGTTGCTGATCTCGCACGCCTCTTCCATGTTGCGGGTCTGGATCAGGGCGCCGCGGCCGTTGAGCGACTTGGCGATGATGTCGGCGCGCGGCATCTGCGGAAGCAGCCGGTCGATCGCCCCCTGCACCTGCTCGATGTAGCCCGCGTCCGGACACAGCAGGATGCTTTGCGCCAGCTCGTCGTGCTCAGCCTGACTGAACAGATCCATCGCCACCCAGTCCGGCGGCGTGCTGCCGTCGGCAAGCACCAGGATCTCACTCGGGCCGGCGATCATGTCGATGCCCACGGTGCCGAACACACGGCGTTTGGCGCTCGCGACGTAGGCGTTGCCAGGCCCGGTAATCTTGTCAACGTTGGGGATGGTGTGGGTGCCGTAGGCCAGCGCCGCCACAGCCTGGGCGCCACCGACCGTGAATGCGCGGGTAACGCCGGCCAGGTGCGCCGCGGCCAGCACCAGCGCGTTCTTTTCGCCGCGCGGCGTCGGCACCACCATGATGATTTCGCCGACGCCGGCGACGTGGGCCGGAATCGCATTCATCAGCACTGACGACGGATAGGCGGCCTTACCTCCCGGCACGTAGATGCCGACCCGGTCCAGCGGCGTCACCTTCTGGCCCAGCAGCGTTCCGTACTCGTCGCGGTAGCTCCAGCTTTCGCCGCTGGCCCGCTTCTGGGCCTCGTGATAACTGCGGACCCGGTTCGCTGCCGCCACCAGCGCCTCGCGCTGGGTCGATGGCAGGCCCTCGAAAGCGGCCTTCAATTCGGCTTGCGTCAGCTCCAGCGATGCCATCGAAGCTGCGTCGAGGCCGTCGAAGCGGTTGCTGTATTCCAGCACGGCGGGATCGCCGCGCCGCTGCACGTCCGCCACGATCTGCGCCACGCGCTGCTCGACCTCGGCATCCGTCGCGGCCGACCAGTGCAGGCGGGCGCGGAAGTCGGCTTCGAAAGTGGCCAGGGCGGTGGACAGGCGGATGGGTGCGGCGGTCAGTTGCATGGAATCACGGAGCCACTGCTCCTTCGAAGGCGTCGATGATGCGCCGGATCTCGGCGCGCTTGAGTTTGAGCGCCGCCTGATTCACCACCAGTCGGGAGCTGATGTCCATGATCCGCTCGACTTCGACCAGGTTGTTGGCCTTGAGCGTGTTGCCAGTGGAGACCAAGTCGACGATGGCGTCGGCCAGACCAGTCAGCGGCGCCAGTTCCATGCTGCCGTAGAGCTTGATCAGGTCCACGTGCACGCCCTTGGCCGCGAAGAACTCGCGGGCAATCGCCACGTACTTGGTCGCCACCTTCAGGCGCGAACCCTGGCGCATGGCCGATTGATAGTCGAAGTCCGACCGCACGGCCACGCTGACCCGGCATTTTGCGACCTTCAGGTCCAGCGGCTGGTATAGGCCCTGGGTGCCGTGCTCGATCAGCGTGTCCAGCCCGGTGACCCCCAGATCGGCGCCACCGTACTGGACGTAGGTCGGCACGTCGCTGGCTCGCACCAGCACCACCCGCACCTGCGGGTCGCGGGTTTCGAGGATCAGCTTGCGCGACTTCTCGGGATCGTCCAGCACTTCGATCCCGGCCGCCTTGAGCAGCGGCAGGGTCTCTTCGAAGATGCGTCCCTTGGACAGGGCCAGCGTGATCATCCCGGTTCCCCGCTAGCCCTTGACGCGTTCGATGTCCGCACCGATGCCGCGCAGTTTGGCCTCCATCTGGTCGTAGCCCCGATCAAGGTGGTAGATGCGGTCGACCATGGTCTCGCCGTCGGCCACGAGGCCGGCAATCACCAGGCTGGCCGAAGCACGCAGATCGGTCGCCATCACCACCGCACCCGAGAGCTTTTCCACGCCCTCGATCACGGCGAACTTGCCGTCGACCTGGATGTTGGCGCCCAGCCGCACCAGTTCGTTCACGTGCATGAAACGGTTCTCGAAGATGGTCTCCGTCACCTTGGACGGGCCTTCGGAAACAGCGTTCAGCGCCATGAACTGGGCCTGCATGTCGGTCGGAAAGCCCGGGTACTCGGTGGTGCGGAAGCTCTGCGCCACCAGCCGTCCCTGCGAGTGCAGGTGGATGCCGTCCTCCACCGCCACCACGCTGGCGCCGGCGTCACGCAACTTGTCGATCAGTGCCTCGAGATGGTCGGCGCGCCCGTGGCGCAGCACCACGTCGCCGCCGGTGGCGGCGGCCGCGCACAGGAAGGTGCCGGCCTCGATCCGGTCGGCCACTACGCGGTGGGTGCAGCCGTGCAGCTTCTCGACACCCTGGATCCGGATCCGGCTGGTGCCATGGCCTTCAATCTTCGCGCCCATGGCGATCAACATTTCGGCCAGGTCGGTGACCTCGGGTTCCTGCGCGGCGTTCTCGAGGATGGTCTCGCCTTCGGCCAGGGTCGCCGCCATCAGGAAGTTCTCGGTGCCGGTTACGGTGATCATGTCGGTGCGGATGCTCGCGCCCTGCAGGCGCTGCCGGCCCGCCGGCAGCCGGGCGATCATGTAGCCGTGTTCGACCACGATGTCGGCGCCCATCGCCTGCATGCCCTTGATGTGCTGGTCGACCGGCCGCGAGCCGATGGCGCAGCCACCCGGCAGCGAGACCGTGGCGTCGCCGAAACGCGCCAGCAACGGGCCCAGCGCCAGCACGGAGGCGCGCATCGTCTTCACCAGTTCATAGGGCGCTTCCGGCGAGCTCAGCTTGCTAGAGTCGATCCGCACGCCGCCTTCCACCTGGTCGATCGTGACGCCCATGTTCCGGATCAGCGTCAGCATGGTCGCGACGTCCTGCAGCCGCGGCAGGTTCAGCAGCGTGACCGGCTCGCTGCAGAGCAGCGCAGCGCACAGCTCAGGCAGGGCCGCATTCTTGGCGCCCGAAATCCGGACCTCGCCGTGGAGTTGGCACCCCCCGCGAATCAGCAATTTGTCCATGAAAACTCAGTGTGGTTTGGATGACGCCGCCCACTCGGCCGGCGTCAGGGTCTGCATCGACAAGGCATGCACTTCGTCAGTCTGCATTCTCGCACCCAGCGTCGCGTAAACGCGCTGGTGCCGCTGGATCAGCCGCTTGCCCTCGAATTCAGCGGAAACAATTACAGCCGACCAATGCCGACCGTCGCCGTCCACCTCCAGGTGAGTGCAGGCCAGGCCGGCGGCGATGAGGGACTGGAGTTCGGCGGCGGTCATGGCGGGATTTTCGGATTCAGCCGCGGATCTTGTAGCCGATGCGCAGCAGGTTGACGGCGATGGCGCTCACGACCAGCAGTGCAGTGCCGACGATGCCCAGGCTGAGCCAGGGCGACACGTCGCTGACACCGAAGAAACCGTAGCGGAAGCCGTCGATCATGTAGAAGAAGGGATTCAGGTGGCTTAGATCCTGCCAGAAGGCCGGCAGCGAGCGGATCGAATAGAACACGCCGGACAGGAAAGTCATCGGCATGATGACGAAGTTCTGGAAAGCCGCCATCTGGTCGAACTTCTCGGCCCACAGGCCGGCGATCACTCCCAGCGCGCCCAGCATCGAGGCACCCATGAGCGCGAACACCAGGATCCAGGCTGGGGCCACAAAATCCGGGCGGGCGAAGAACGCGGTAGCAGCGAAAACGCCGAGCCCGACCGCCAGCCCGCGGGCGACCGACGAGCCGACGTAGGCAAAAAACCAGCTCCAGTGCGACAGCGGCGTCAGCAGCACGAATACCAGGCTGCCCATGATCTTGCTCTGGATCAGCGACGAGGAGCTGTTGGCGAACGAGTTCTGCAGCACGCTCATCATCACCAGCCCCGGGATCAGGAACGCGGTGTACTCGATCCGGTCGTAGACCTTGACGTTGTTCTGCAGCACGTGGCCGAAGATCAACAGGTACAGCACCGCGGTGAGCACCGGCGCCGCCACGGTCTGGAACCCGACCTTCCAGAAGCGCAGCACTTCCTTGTACAACAGCGTCCGCCAGCCGATCATGAGGATGTGGCCCCCACGCTTGGCACTTGTCCTGCGCCACCCCCCGAAGGGGCATTCACGTCCAGGGGCGGTCCGTCGACGCTGAACGCCGGCACATGCCCTGTCGACATCACGTCGAGGAACACGTCTTCGAGGTCCGCCTTGCGGATCTCCACGTCTTCCACCCGCAGGCCGGCCTGGCGGATGATCGCCAGGTAGCGCTCGATCTCGTGGGCGTCGTGCGCCGGCAGCTGCACGATCCGGCCGGTGACGCGTGCCTTGCCGTCGAACTCCGGCGGCAGCAGGCCGTCGGTCTTGAAGCGCAACACGTTGCTGGAAGCGGACTTGAGCAGCTCGCTGGTGCTTTCCAGGGCCACCACGCGGCCGTTCTTGAGCATGGCGATGCGGCTGCAAAGAGCCTCCGCTTCTTCCAGGTAATGGGTGGTCAGGAGCACCGTGTGTCCCTGCTTGTTCAACCTGGCGATGAACTGCCACAGGGTCTGCCTCAGCTCCACATCGACCCCTGCCGTCGGTTCATCCAGCACGATCACCGGCGGCTTGTGTACCAGCGCCTGCGCCACCAGCACCCGCCGCTTCATGCCGCCGGACAGCTGCCGCATGTTGGACGAAGCCTTGTCGGCCAGGCCCAGGCTTTCCAGCAGTTCGTCGATCCACGGGCCGTTGTCCCTGACCCCGAAGTAGCCGGACTGGATCCGCAGCGCTTCGCGCACGGTGAAGAACGGATCGAACACCAGTTCCTGCGGGACGACACCGAGCTTGCGGCGGGCCTGGGCGTAATCGGACTGCACGTCGCTGCCCAGCACCACGGCCCGGCCGGAGGTCGGGCGCGTCAGCCCCGCCAGAATGCTGATGAGGGTGGTCTTGCCGGCGCCGTTGGGCCCCAGCAGGCCGAAAAACTCGCCCTGCTGGATGTCGAAGCTCACGCCGTCGAGGGCCTTGAGCGGCCCGCGCGCAGAAATGAAAGTCTTGGAGACGGACTGAAAGGAGATCGCGGGCATCGGAACCCACGATTTTAAGCTGCCGCCGCAGCGCGGTCCGGGGCGGCGCCGGATGGCCCCTTTCAGGCGGCGACCGGCAGCAGTTCCGCCACGCCGTACAGGCCGGCCAGCACCCGCAGCCGGGGCGGCAGGCCCTTCACGGCGAAGGTCTTGCCTAGAGCCAGCGCCTCGCGCCGGCAATCGAGCAGGACGGCCAGCGCAGAGGAATCGAAATGCGCCAGCGCTCCCGCGTCCGCGACAACGGCCCGCGAAGGATCGTTCCGCAGGCCCTGTTCGAGCATGCGGCAGCAGGCCGCGGCGTGCTCATGGGTCAGTTCGGCAGGCAGGACCAGCACCGAGGCTCAGCCTTTCTTGGCCGCATTGGAGCGGTTGCGCTCCGCCAGCGTAGCGATCAGACCATCCACGCCCTTGGCGTTGATTTCCTGGGCGAACTGGCTGCGGTAGGTTTCCACCAGCCAGACGCCGAGCACATTCAAGTTGTAGATCTTCCAGCCGGTGGGCGTCTTCTCCATCCGGTATTCAAGCTGGATCGGGTCGCCCCGGCCGCGGATCTCGGTGCGGACAACCACCTCCGTGTCGGCTGCCTCGGCGCGCAGCGGTTTGACGCTGATGGTCTGGTCGTTCACCTGGTCCAACGCGCCGGAATAGGTACGAATCAGCAGGGTCTTGAACTCGTCCTGGAGGCGCTTGCGCTGCTCCGGCGTGGCCTGGCGCCAGGCCGGGCCGACCGCAGCAGCAGTCATCCGCTGGAAGTTGATATTCGGCATGATCTTGCTGTCGACCAGCCCCATGATCCGGTTCATGTCGCCGCCCTGCATCGACTTGTCGGACTTGATCGCCGCCATCACGTCCTCGGAGAGGCGCTTGATCATGGCGTCGGGGGCTTCGTCCGCGGCCTGGGCCAGCGGCGCCAGACCCAGCGTGGCGGCTGTCAGGAAGGCGGCGGCGAATCGGGCAAACAAACGTCTTTTCATTGGTTTTCTTTCAAGCGGCAGCGCCGCAATCAGCGTTGGAACCGGGACGGCCGGCGGGGTTCCGGACGGACGCGATCGATTGAAACAGGCTGAAACCTTCAACGCGCGGGGGGCGCGGGCGGTTGTCCGGGCGCGGACGGCGCCGGAGCCGGCGCGTCGGAGCCGGCGTCGGGAATGTCGGCCGGATCACCCTCGAAAATCTCGGCCCGGCGCTTCTGCAGGTGTGCATCGCGGACGAACGTGTACTTGTCAAGCGCCGCTTCCTCGAGCACTACCCCCACCCGCAGCGCGTTGGAGCGCTTGTCGACCACCCGCAGCCCGTAGAGTTCGTAGCGGTCGTGGATCGGGTCGACGTAGTGGACGGGATCACCCTTGCGGTCGATGGTCAGCGACAGCGTGTCGCGCAGCGTCGACGGCCCCAGCAGGGGCAGCATGATGTATGGGCCGGCCGGAACGCCCCAGCGGCCCAGCGTCTGCCCGAAGTCTTCCCGGTGCCGCTCGATGTTCAGGTCGCTGGCGATGTCCAGGATGCCGCCCAGCCCGAAGAAGGTGTTGACGTTCAGGCGCATGAAGTTCTCGGCCGCGTTTCGGAACTTGAACTGCAGCGCGCTGTTGACGAACGACCAGCCGTCGCTCATGTTGCCGAAGAAGTTGCTCACGCCGGTGCGCACCAGCGGCGGTACGTGGGTCCGGTAGACCGTCGCCACGGGCTTCAGCACCATCGCGTCCACGCCCTCATTGAACTGCATCGACTTGCGATTGAACGGCTCGAACGGGTCGCGCGGGTTGATCGGCCCGCTGGCGCAGCCAACCAGCGCCAGCAGCATGCCGGCGGCAAGGATGCGGGCGGCCGCGCGCCGCAATCCATTGTTAGGGAAAGTCGAAATATTCATTTTTTCGGGGCCGTCCCTGCGGCGTTGTTGTTGCCACCTTCCGCCGCCTTGCTGAAAAGGAACTGGCTGATCAGGTTTTCCAGCACCACCGCAGACTGTGTGGTCGAGATCGTATCCCCAGTCGCCAAAACTTTTTCATCAGCGCCGGCTTCGATTCCGATGTATTGCTCGCCCAGTAGGCCGCTGGTCAGGATTTTGAGCGAACTGTCCTTGGGGAAAACATAGCGCTTCTCCATCGAGAGCGTGATGATGGCCTGGAATGTCTTGTCGTCGAAGCTGATCGAGTCCACCCGGCCGACCACCACCCCTGCGCTCTTGACCGCGGCACGGCGTTTGAGCCCGCCGATATTGTCGAATTTCGCGCTGACGCGATATTCGGACTGGAAGCTCAAATCCAGCAGGTTCGCAGCCTTGAGCGCCAGGAACACGACGGCGACCAGGCCCAAGAGCACGAACAAACCAACCCACACATCATTTTTGGAACGCTCCACAGGTCCCTCCTAGATACTGAACATCATGACGGTCAGGATGAAATCCAGACCCAAAACCGACAGCGACGCGATCACGACAGTGCGCGTCGTCGCGGTGGAAACGCCTTCCGGCGTCGGCTGCGCCTCGAACCCCTGTAGCAGCGCGATGAAGGTGACGGTCACCCCGAACACGACGCTCTTGATCACGCCGTTGCCCACGTCCTTCCAGACATCCACGCCCCCCTGCATCTGACTCCAGAACGAGCCCGAATCGATTCCGATCAGCAACACCCCGACCACATAGCCGCCGAAAATGCCCACGGCGCTGAACACGGCGGCCAGCAGCGGCATGGCGATCACGCCACCCCAGAACCGCGGCGCCAGCACCCGGCTGATCGGGTCGATCGCCATCATTTCCATCGCTGCGATCTGTTCGCCCGCCTTCATCAGCCCGATTTCCGCCGTGAGCGATGCGCCGGCGCGTCCCGCAAACAGCAATGCCGTGATCACCGGCCCGAGCTCCCGCACCAGGCCCAGCGCCACGAGCAGGCCTAGCGCCTCGGACGAGCCGTAGCGCTGCAGCGTGTAATAGCCTTGCAGTCC
This sequence comes from Ramlibacter sp., assembly GCA_014376915.1. Next base: position 3,582 of record JACMQP010000572.1, on the reverse strand, counting down.
CAGGACGAAGCCGACGAACATCCCGGAGACGGTGATGATCGCCAGCGAGTAATTTCCCAGGAAGAAGATCTGGTCGCGCACCAGGCCGAAGCGGCGCAGGCTGGCTCCGAGAAGGGTCGCCAGGCGCAGCAGCAACCGCGCGGCGTGGCCCCACCCCGCGAGGCTCTTGCGCGTGCTATAGCCGATGTCGGAAGGGCTGTACCAGCTCATGGCGACCACCCAGCCGCACGAACGGCACCATGCGCCCGCTTGAAAGGCAGCGACTGGCAGAAGGAGCGTGGGGGCCGCATCATCCCAGCCCAGCACCGAAATCAGCCGCCACCGTCGGACCGGGATAGTGAAACCGCACCGGCCCGTCGGACAGGCCGTGGACAAACTGGTGGACCAGCGGGTCTTCCGACTCGCGCACTTCCGCCGGCGTGCCGGAGGCGGCCACGCGGCCGTTGGCCAGGACGATGACGTGATCGACCATGTTGAACGTCTCCGGGATTTCGTGCGACACCAGGATGCTGGTGATGCCCAAAGTGTCATTGAGCTGGCTGATCAGCCTCGACGTCGTCCCCAGCGAGATCGGGTCGAGGCCCGAAAACGGTTCGTCGTACATCATCAGTTCGGGATCCAGCGCCATGGCCCGGGCCAGCGCCACGCGCCTGGCCATCCCGCCCGAGACCTCGCTGGGCATCAGGTCGCGAGCCCCGCGCAGGCCGACGGCATTGAGCTTCATCAGGACGATGTCGCGGAGCATGTCTTCGGGCAGGCTGGTGTGCTCGCGCAGCGGAAAGGCGACGTTCTCGAACACGTTTAGGTCGGTGAACAGCGCCCCGAACTGGAACAGCATGCCCATCCGGCGACGGACTGCATACAGGCCGCCCGGGTCCAGCTTGCCGACGTCCTGGCCGTCGAACGACATGGCGCCTTCTTGGGCCCGGACCTGGCCGCCGATCAGCCGCAACACCGTCGTCTTGCCGCCACCGGAAGCGCCCATCAGGGCCGTGACCTTGCCGCGCGGGAGGACGAAGCTCACGTCATCGAGCACGCGCCGTTCGCCATAGCCAAAGCTGAGGTGACGGCACTCGACGAGGTTGGGAGAGAGGGAATCGGTCATCCGGATAGCAATTGTCCGGGACCAGCCCGGCCGGCGGGGGCACAGCCGGCGATCATACGGGTTTGTACCCAGTCCCGCCTGCCGACCCACGTTCAGCGCGGCAGGTCCGAGGATCCCATCAGGAACTCGTCCACCGCCCGCGCCGCCTGCCGCCCTTCCCGGATCGCCCAGACGACCAGGCTCTGGCCGCGGCGGATGTCGCCGGCGGCGAACACCTTCGACACGCTAGTGGCGTAGCCGCCGGCGAGCTCGGTGCTGGCCTTGGCATTGCCGCGGGCATCTTTTTCGACGCCGAAGCCGTCCAGGACCGTGGCCACCGGGCTGACGAAGCCCATGGCCAGCAGCACCAGGTCTGCCTTCAGCAGTTGCTCGCTGCCCGCGACCTCGACCATCTTGCCGTCCTTCCATTCGACCCGGACGGTTTTAAGGCCGGTAAGCTTGCCGGGCTTTCCATCCTTGCCATCGCCGACAAACTCCTTGGTGGCGATGGCGAACTCACGCTCGCAGCCCTCCTCGTGGCTGGAACTGCTGCGCAGCTTGTACGGCCAGTACGGCCAGGTCAGCGGCTTGTTTTCTTCTTCCGGCGGCTGCGGCATCAACTCGAACTGCGTCACGCTCGTGGCGCCGTGCCGGTTGCTGGTGCCGACACAGTCGGAGCCGGTGTCCCCGCCGCCGATCACGATGACATGCTTGCCTTTCGCGCTGAGCTGGCCCTTGACCTTGTCGCCGGCGTTGACCTTGTTCTGCTGCGGCAGGAACTCCATGGCGAAGTGCACGCCGTCGAGGTCCCGGCCGGGCACCGGCAGGTCGCGCGACTGCTCGGCGCCGCCGGTGAGCACAACGGCGTCGAAGTCCTGGCGCAGTTGCTCAGGCGAAATCGTTTCCTTCGCCCAGTTGGTGACCCTGGAGCCTTCCGGCAGCTGGCCGATCATGACGCCGGTGCGGAAGGTGACGCCCTCGGCCTTCATCTGCTCGACGCGGCGATCGATGTGGATCTTTTCCATCTTGAAGTCGGGGATGCCGTAGCGCAGCAGGCCGCCGATGCGGTCGTTCTTCTCGAACAACGTCACATCGTGACCGGCGCGAGCCAGCTGCTGGGCGGTGGCCATTCCAGCAGGGCCTGAGCCGACGACCGCCACGGACTTGCCGGTCTTGATCTTCGCCACCCGGGGTTCGACCCAGCCGTGCTCCCAGGCGCGGTCGATGATCGCGTGTTCGATCGACTTGATGCCGACCGGCTCGTCGTTGAAGTTGAGCGTGCAGGCGGCCTCGCACGGCGCGGGGCAGATGCGGCCGGTGAACTCGGGGAAGTTGTTGGTCGAATCGAGCACGACGAACGCGTTCTTCCAGTCCTGGCGGTACACCAGATCGTTGAAGTCCGGGATGATGTTGTTGACCGGGCACCCGCTGTTGCAGAACGGGATGCCGCAATCCATGCAACGCGCGCCCTGCACCCTGGCCTGCGCGTCGTCGAGGCCGATGACGAACTCGCGGTAGTTCTTCAGGCGCTGGTCGACCGGACGATAGCCCTCCTCGACGCGCTCGAATTCCATGAAGCCGGTGACTTTACCCATTGTTCTTTCCTCGTCTTACTTGACCGCCACGGCTTCGGGCTTCATGGCCACGTGCGCGTTGGTGCCGGCGCTGGCCGATTCCACTTCGCGCTCGTACATTTCCGCCAGGGCACGTTTGTACTCGTTCGGGAACACCTTCACAAACTTGTTGCGCGACGTCACCCAGTGGTCCAGCAATTCGCGGGCGCGGCGGCTGCCAGTCCAGCGGTTGTGGTCTTCCAGCAGCTTCTTCAGCTGGGTCTCGTCGGCCTGGTCCTTGTGCAGGCGCGACTTCGCGCCGGCATGCTGCTCGGCAGCGGTGCCGACCTTCTCCAGCGTCACCATCGAGTTGTTGCAACGGCTGGCGAACTGGCCATCCTCGTCGTAGACGTAGGCAATGCCCCCAGACATGCCGGCCGCGAAATTGCGCCCCGTTTTGCCCAGCACCAACACCGTTCCGCCCGTCATGTATTCACAGCCATGGTCGCCCGTGCCTTCGACCACTGCCGTCGCGCCCGACAGGCGGACCGCGAAGCGCTCGCCGGCCACGCCGCTGAAAAAGGCTTCGCCAGTGGTGGCTCCATACAGCGCCGTATTGCCGATGATGATGTTGTCGACCGCCGCGCCGCGGAAATCGATGCTGGGACGCACCACGATCCGGCCGCCCGACAGGCCCTTGCCGGTGTAGTCGTTGGCGTCGCCGATCAGGTACAGCGTGATGCCTTTCGCCAGGAACGCGCCGAACGACTGGCCGCCCGTGCCTTCGAGCTGGATGCGGATCGAGTCGTCCGGCAGGCCTTCTGGATGCACCTTCGTCAACGCGCCCGAGAGCATCGCGCCAACGGTCCGGTTGACGTTGCGCACCACCTCGATGAATTGCACCTTCTCGCCGCGCTCGAGCGCCGGACGCGACTTCTCGATCAA
>JACMQP010000571.1 GCA_014376915.1 Ramlibacter sp. | reverse complement strand
GTCCCAGGTTTGCGGGTTCATCGCCACCATCATGTCGATGCCGCCACGCCGGCCCAGGTGGCCTTCCTCCGTCACGCGCACCTCGTACCAGGTCGGCAGGCCCTGGATGTTGCTCGGGAAGATGTTGCGCGGGCTGACCCGCACGCCCATGCGCAGGATCGCCTTGGCGAACAGCTCGTTGGCCGACGCCGAGCCCGAGCCGTTGACGTTGGCGAACTTGATGACGAAATCGTTGACGGCTTCGATGCGGGTCATGCGAGTGCTCCCATTCCGGTCGCCTGCCCCGGGCTGGCCGAAGGGCGGCGAACCGGCCCGGCCGGGGTGACCTTGAGCAGAAACTTCTGCATGTCCCACGCACCGGTCGGGCAGCGCTCGGCGCATAAGCCGCAGTGCAGGCAGACGTCCTCGTCCTTGACCATCACCCGGCCCGTTTTCAAGCCGCCGGAGACGTACAGATCTTGCGCCATGTTCAGCGCTGGCGCCTTCAGCCGGGTCCGCAGGTCGGCCTCGTCGCCGTTGGCCGTGAAAGTGATGCAGTCCATCGGGCAGATGTCGACGCACGCGTCGCATTCGATGCACAGCGGCTCGGCAAAGACGGTCTCCACGTCGCAGTTCAGGCAGCGGCCCGCTTCCTTCACCGCGGTGGCGACGTCGAAGCCCAGTTCGACCTCCACTTTGATGCTCGCCAGCGCCTTCTCGGCCTTGGCCCATGGCACCTTGTAGCGCGCATCGTTGGCCGTGTCGTTGTCGTAGCTCCACTCGTGGATGCCCATCTTCTGCGAGACCAGGTTGGTCATCGGGTCGGGCCGCACCCGCACGTCGTCGCCGTGCAGGAAGCGGTCGATCGACACCGCGGCGTCGTGGCCGTGGGCAACGGCGGGGATGATGTTCTTCGGGCCGAAGGCGGAATCGCCGCCGAAAAAGACGTTGGACACGCTCGATTGCAGGCTGGCCTTGTCCAGCTTGGGCAGACCCCACTCGTCGAATGCGACGCCGCTGTCGCGCTCGATCCAGGGAAAGGCGTTCTCCTGGCCGACCGCCACCAGCACGTCATCGCAGGCGAGGAAGGCGTCCGGCTCGCCGGTCGGCACCAGGCTGCGCCGCCCCTTGGCGTCGTACGCGGCTTTGACGATCTCGAAATTCATGCCGACCAGCCTTCCGTTCTCATGGACGAACTCTTTCGGCACGTGGAAGTTGACGATCGGGATGCCCTCGTGCATCGCATCTTCCTTCTCCCAGGGCGAGGCCTTCATCTCCTCGAAACCGCTGCGCACGATCACCTTGACGTCGGCGCCGCCGAGACGGCGCGCGGAACGGCAGCAGTCCATCGCCGTGTTGCCGCCGCCCAGCACGATCACGCGCTTGCCGACGCTGGTGGTGTGGCCGAACGAGACCGACGCCAGCCAGTCGATGCCGATGTGGATGTTGGCCGCCGCCTCCTGCCGGCCCGGCAACTCGAGGTTGCGGCCGCGCGGCGCGCCGCAGCCGACGAAGATCGCGTCGTAGCCTTCGACCATCAGCGCCTTCATCGAGCCGATGCGCTGGCCGCTCCTGAACTGCACGCCGAGTCCGAGCACGTATCCGGTCTCTTCGTCGATCACGGATTCGGGCAGGCGAAAGCGCGGGATCTGGGTGCGGATGAAGCCGCCGGCCTTTGCCTCGCTGTCGTAGACCGTCACCTCGTAACCGAGCGGCGCCAGGTCGCGAGCGACGGTGAGCGACGCCGGCCCGGCCCCGATGCAGGCGATGCGCAGTCCGTTGCTCGGCGCCGGCCTGGGCATGCGGTCCGCGATGTCGTCCTTGAGGTCGGCGGCCACCCGCTTGAGCCGGCAGATCGCGACCGGCTCGGGATGTTCGAGGTTGTGGTCTTCCACCCGACCGCGGCGACAGGCCGGTTCGCACGGCCGGTCGCAGGTGCGGCCGAGGATGCCCGGAAAGACGTTGGAGACCCAGTTGATCATGTAGGCGTCGCTGTAGCGGCCCTGCGCGATCAACCGGATGTATTCGGGGACCGGGGTGTGCGCCGGACAGGCGTACTGGCAGTCGACGACCTTGTGAAAATAGGCCGGGCTGGCAATGTCGGTTCGCTGCAAAGCTGTCTCCTGCCTTGCCCGATGCGCCCCGGGACGGGACCTCGGGTCGGGGATCCGTGTCCCCTCGCGACCAGTCTATGCCCCTGCGGCCTGAAAATCCTCTCCGGTGAATCCCGCACAGTCCGGCAGTGTGGCGCCAGCGCCACCCGGCGAGGGCGGCGGCTGGTCAGCTCTGCGAGGACGGATCGCTCTGCGTCGTCAGCCAGCGCCTGGCGAACGCCGACGCCTTCATCGGGGGCCCCACCAGCGGACCCTGGTACTCGTCGCACTGCTGAGCCTCCAGTCCGGCCAGCTGGCTCGCCTGGTCGATCCCGGTGGCGACGGTACGCAGCCCCAGGGCGCGCGCCATGGCGATGGTGGCACCCGCCAGCGCCATGGTGTCGCGGTCAGCGGC
>JACMQP010000570.1 GCA_014376915.1 Ramlibacter sp. | reverse complement strand
GGTCGGGGCTTCCCTGGCTGCCCGCGTCCAATCTCGGCTCAGCGCGGGTGGCGAAATTGGTAGACGCACCAGGTTTAGGTCCTGACGCCAGCAATGGTGTGGGGGTTCGAGTCCCCCCTCGCGCACCATGAGACCTTGGGGGACAGAACTTCAACTCTGTCCTCGTCATTTTGAAACGATTTAGAAAGCCCTTTATGGCCGTGAACGTTGAGACCCTGGACAAGCTGGAACGAAAGATCACCCTGACGCTGCCCGTCAACGTCATCCAGTCCGAAGTCGATTCCCGCCTCAAGCGCCTGGCACGCACCGTCAAGATGGACGGATTCCGCCCGGGCAAGGTGCCGATGAACGTCGTGGCCCAGCGCTACGGCTACTCGGTGCACTACGAGGTCATGAACGACAAGGTTGGCGAAGCTTTCGCCCAGGCCGCCAACGAGGCCAAGCTACGGGTCGCCGGCCAGCCGCGCATTACCGAAAAGGAACAGTCGCCCGAGGGTGAGCTGGCCTTCGATGCGATCTTCGAGGTCTTTCCTGAAGTGAAGATCGGTGACCTGGCCACCGCCGAAGTCGAGCGCGTCACCGCTGACGTGACCGACAGCGCCATCGACAAGACGGTGGACATCCTGCGCAAGCAACGCCGCACCTTCGCCCAGCGGCCGCAGGACGCCGCTGCCCAGGAAGGCGACCGCGTCACGGTGGACTTTGAAGGCAAAATCGAGGGCGAATCGTTCCAGGGCGGCAAGGCCGAGGACTTCCAGTTTCTGGTCGGCGACGGCCAGATGCTCAAGGAATTCGAACAGGCGGTGCGCGACATGAAGGTCGGCGAGAGCAAGACGTTCCCGCTGGCCTTTCCGGCCGACTACCACGGCAAGGAAGTCGCCGGCAAGCAGGCCGACTTCATGGTCACCGTCAAGAAGATCGAAGCGGCCAACCTGCCGGAAGTCAACGAGGCGCTGGCCAAGTCGCTGGGCATCGCCGACGCCACGGTGGAAGGCCTGCGCGCCGACATCAAGAAGAACCTCGAACGCGAGGTGAAGTTCCGCCTGCTGGCCCGCAACAAGCAGGCCGTGATGGATGCGCTGGTGGCAAAGGCCGAACTCGACCTGCCCAAGTCCAGCGTGCAGGCCGAAGTCGACCGCATGATCGAAGGCGCGCGCGCCGACCTCAAGCAGCGCGGCATCAAGGACGCCGACAAGGCGCCGATTCCCGAGGAAATGTTCCGTCCGCAGGCCGAGCGCCGCGTGCGCCTCGGGCTGGTGGTGGCGGAGCTGGTTCGCTCCAGTGAATTGCACGCCAAGCCGGAGCAGATCAAGACCCACGTGGAAGAACTCGCCGCCAGTTACGAGAAGCCGGAAGACGTGGTGCGCTGGTACTACAGCGACAACCGCCGGCTGGCCGAAGTCGAGGCGATCGTGATCGAGAACAATGTCACGGACTTCGTGCTCGGCAAGGCCAAGGTCGCCGACAAGTCGATCTCCTTCGAGGACCTGATGGGGCAACAGGCCTGACGCGAACGCCTTCCGCCGATGGGGCTTGTGCGGACCTTGCAGTCCGGGGCACAAGCCCCATCTGCTTTAGAGCTTTCCCTTTTCGATACAGTAGCCACAGACAACCGGAGTGATTCCCCATGAGCGCACTTGATACCCAGGCCCTCGGCATGGTGCCGATCGTCATCGAGCAGTCCGGCCGCGGCGAGCGGTCCTACGACATCTATTCGCGCCTGCTGCGCGAGCGGGTGATCTTCCTGGTCGGGCCAGTCAACGATCAGACCGCCAACCTGGTGGTGGCCCAGCTGCTGTTCCTGGAAAGCGAGAATCCGGACAAGGATGTCAGCTTCTACATCAACTCCCCCGGCGGCAGCGTCAGCGCCGGCATGGCCATCTTCGACACGATGAACTTCATCAAGCCCGACGTCTCGACGCTGTGCACCGGCATGGCCGCCAGCATGGGCGCTTTCCTGCTGGCTGCCGGGGCCAAGGGCAAGCGCTTCTCGCTGCCGAACTCCAAGGTCATGATCCACCAGCCGCTGGGCGGTATGCAGGGCCAGGCGACCGACATCGAGATCCACGCCCGGGACATCCTCAAGACCCGCGCCCAGCTGAACCGGATCCTGGCCGAGCGCACCGGCCAGCCGCTCGAAAAGATCGAGCGCGACACCGAGCGTGACTTTTTCCTGGAGGCCGATGAGGCCAAGGCGTACGGCCTGGTGGACCAGGTGATCTCCAAGCGGCCCTGAACGAGACGGATGACGCTCCAGTGCCGCCCGGCAGGACCGGGAGTTGCACTGCAGCAACGGCGCTTCCCGGCATCGGAGGCGCCGTTTTGATTTGGTTATCATTGAGAAACCCCTTTTAAAAGGCATCGCGCAAATGGCCGAGAAAAAAGGCTCTTCTGGCGAAAAGACCCTGTATTGCTCCTTCTGCGGCAAAAGCCAGCATGAGGTCAAGAAACTGATCGCGGGTCCGTCGGTGTTCATCTGCGATGAATGCATCGACCTGTGCAACGAAATCATCCGCGACGAGCTGCCTGCGGGCGACGAGACGCGGGAGGCGCGCGGCGATCTGCCCACACCCGGCGAGATCAAGGCCAATCTCGACAACTACGTGATCGGCCAGGAGCCGGCCAAGCGCACGCTGTCGGTGGCCGTGTACAACCACTACAAGAGGCTGCGCCACAAGGAAAAGTCCAAAAAGGACGACGTCGAGCTCACCAAGAGCAACATCCTGCTGATCGGCCCGACCGGCTCGGGCAAGACCCTGCTGGCGCAGACGCTGGCGCGCATGCTCGACGTGCCGTTCGTCATGGCCGACGCCACCACGCTGACCGAAGCCGGCTATGTCGGCGAAGACGTCGAGAACATCATCCAGAAGCTGCTGCAAAGCTGCAACTACGAGGTCGAGCGGGCCCAGCGCGGCATCGTCTACATCGACGAGATCGACAAGATCTCGCGCAAGTCGGACAACCCCTCGATCACCCGTGACGTGTCAGGCGAGGGTGTCCAGCAGGCGCTGCTGAAATTGATCGAAGGCACCATGGCCAGCGTACCGCCGCAGGGCGGGCGCAAACACCCCAATCAGGACTTCCTGCAGATCGACACGACCAACATCCTGTTCATCTGCGGAGGCGCCTTCTCCGGCCTGGAAAAGGTGATCGAGCAGCGCACCGAGTCGTCCGGCATCGGCTTCGGCGCCACCGTCAAGAGCAAGAAGCAGCGCAGCCTGTCGGACATGTTCCGCGAGGTCGAGCCAGAAGACCTGATCAAGTTCGGGCTGATCCCCGAGCTGGTCGGCCGGATGCCGGTGATCGCCACTTTGGGCGAGCTGAGCGAGGATGCGCTGGTGCAGATCCTCACCGAGCCCAAGAACGCGCTGGTCAAGCAATACGGCAAGCTGCTGGCGATGGAAGGGGTCGATCTCGAAATCCGTCCCAACGCGCTCAAGGCGATCGCCAGGAAGGCGCTGGCGCGCAAGACCGGCGCCCGTGGCCTGCGCTCGATCCTCGAGCAGTCGCTGCTCGACACGATGTTCGAGCTGCCCAACACCTCCAACGTGGACAAGGTCGTCGTCGACGAGTCCACGATCGAGGAGAACAAGCCACCGCTGCTGGTCTACCGCGAAGCCGCCAAGAAGGCGTGAGCTGCGTGCGACCGTTTCCGGGTCGGTGAGAGTTGCAACAAACATCGGCCGGCCCCCTCCAATCCGGGGCTGGCGGGTTGAAAATCACCCGAAGCGGGCCATATTCATCGGGTAACTCAAAGGATTTCAATGTCCGGACACATTCCACTGCCTGCCATCGCGATCGACCTGCCGTTGCTGCCTCTGCGCGACGTGGTGGTCTTTCCCCACATGGTGATTCCGCTATTCGTCGGCCGGCCCAAGAGCATCAAGGCGCTGGAGTCGGCGATGGAGGCGGAGCGCCGCATCATGCTGGTGGCGCAGAAGGCTGCCGCCAAGGACGAACCGGCGGTCACCGACATGTTCGAGGTCGGCTGCATTTCCACCATCCTGCAGATGCTCAAGCTTCCGGACGGCACGGTCAAGGTTCTGGTGGAAGGCCAGCAGCGGGCGCGGGTCAACCGGATCGATGACGGCGAGGCCCATTTCACGGCCAACGTCACCCCGGTCGAGGCCGCCGCGGGCGACCAGAAGTCCAGCGAGATCGAGGCGCTGCGCCGCGCCGTGATGCAGCAGTTCGACCAGTACGTCAAGTTGAACAAGAAGATCCCGCCGGAGATTTTGACGTCGATCTCCAGCATCGACGATCCCGGCCGCCTGGCCGACACCATCGCCGCCCACCTGCCGCTCAAGCTCGACAACAAGCAGATCGTGCTCGACCTGTCGGACGTCAAGTTGCGGCTGGAGAACCTTTTCGAGCAGATCGAGCGCGAAGTCGACATCCTCAACGTCGACAAGAAAATCCGCGGCCGCGTCAAGCGCCAGATGGAAAAGAACCAGCGCGACTTCTATCTGAACGAGCAGGTTAAGGCGATCCAGAAGGAACTGGGTGAAGGCGAAGAAGGCGCCGACATCGAGGAGATCGAGAGGAAGATCAAGGGCGCCAAGGTGCCCAAGGAGGCGTTGAAGAAGGCGGAGAGCGAATTCAAGAAGCTCAAGCTGATGTCGCCCATGTCGGCCGAGGCCACCGTGGTGCGCAACTATATCCACGTGCTCACCGGCCTGCCGTGGGCCAAGAAGAGCAAGATCAAGCACGACCT
>JACMQP010000569.1 GCA_014376915.1 Ramlibacter sp. | reverse complement strand
AGCCCGTGGCGCCGTGAGATCATCACGACAGCGCGACGGGTGCGCAAGGAGACTGGCTTGAGGTTGATGGCGTTTGTGGTGGAAGACAATGCGGCGATCCGCGAGAGCCTCGTCGAGGCGTTGGCCGAGCTGGCCGACGTGGGCACGGCCGGCGTCGCAAGCAGCGAGAAATCCGCGATCGACTGGCTCTGCAACCCGTCCAACGAATGGGACATCGCCATCGTCGATCTGACGCTGGAGCGAGGCGGCAGCGGGTTCGGCGTGCTGAGCGCCATCCGCAACCGCAAACCCGGCCGCAAGGTGGTGGTGCTGACCGGCAGCGCCAACCTCGACGTGCGCCGCCAGTGCGAAGCCCTGGGCAGCGACGGCGTGTTCGACAAGTCGATCGAGACCGACGCCATGATCGAGTACTGCCAGTCCCTGCCCAGCCCGTCTGGCGCCAGCTGAACGCCGGGCGGACCGCCGCCTGTGGGAAAATACCCGCATCCAGGCCTTTATCATGAAAGACGCGGCAGTTCTCGTCGTCGATGACAACCCCGACCACCTCGAGTTGACGGTGATGGCGTTGGCGGAGTGCTGCGACCCCGCGCGCATCGTCACCGCCGCCGACGGCCTCGAGGCGCTTGACTACCTGCACGGCAAAGGCAAGTACGCTGACCGTGACATCTGCGTGCAGCCGTGCCTGGTGCTGCTGGACATGAAGCTGATCCGGCTCAACGGGGTGCAGGTGTTGCGGGCCATCCGCGAGGACCAGCGGACCGCCGCGGTCCCGGTGATCATGCATTCGTCCTCCATCGAGAAAGCCGACATCGCGGCCTGCTACGCCGCCGGCGCCAACAGCTACGTGCGCAAGGCCACCGATTTCGACGAGCTGCGCCGCAAGATGCGGAAAGTGCACGATTTCTGGATCACGGTGAACGAGCGCTTCCCCTCCTCCGTCTGAGCCCCTCAAGCCGTTTCGGCGATCTGCCGCAACGCCTGTTCGAACACTTCGGTCGGCTGACCGCCCTGGATCAGGTGCTTGCCGTTGATGATGACGGCGGGGACCGCATGGATGCCGTTGTCGAGATAGAAGCGCTCGCGCTCGCGCACTTCGGCGGCATAGGCGTCGCCATCCAGGATCCTGCGCGCTTCGACCGCATCCAGGCCCGCTTGCACCGCGGCGGCGACCAGCACGTCCTTGTCCTCCGGGCTCTTGCCTTCGGTGAAATAGGCCTCCAGCAGCGCCTTTTTCAGAGCGTGCTGGGACGTTGCGTCCTGCAGCTCGGCCCAGTGCAGGAGCCGGTGCGCATTGAAGGTGTTGTAGACCCGACCCCGGCCTTCCCTGCGGAATGTGAAGCCCAGGCTCTCGCCGCGCTGGCGGACCGCCTCGCGCGAGGCGGCCTGCTGGTCGGGCGTGGAGCCGTACTTCTGGGTCAGGTGCTCAGTGATGTCCTGGCCGCCGGCCGGCATCTGCGGATTGAGCTCGAACGGCTGAAAACGCAGTTCGGCCTGGACCTGGCCGTCGAGGTTGCGCAGCGCCTGCTCCAGCGCTGCCAGCCCGATCGCGCACCAGGGGCAGGAAACGTCGGACACGAAATCGATCTTGAGATGGGAGGTCATGCGCCAATGCTATTGGCTTTCGACCATCCCTGCAGGGCCTCCGGCTCAGCCAGCTTCGCTCGGCTGGGCCATGGCCGCCCGCCGCGTCGCTCAGAAGCCGGCGAGCGCGGCGATGGCCAGCGGGTAGCCCTGCACGCCGAAACCAGCCATCACGGCCCGGGCGGCGGCCGAAATGTAGGAGTGGTGGCGAAACGCTTCGCGCGCGTGCACGTTGCTGATGTGCAGTTCGATCAGCGTGACGCCCGCGCCCTTGATCGCGTCGTGCAGTGCGACGCTGGTGTGGGTGTAAGCCCCGGCGTTCAGGATCACGCCGGCGACGCTGCCGTCCTGCTGGCCACGGCCGGCCCCCTGGATCCAGTCGACCAGCACGCCTTCGTGGTTGCTCTGGCGGAAGTCCAGCTTCAGACCATGGGCTTTGCAGGCCTGGGCGCAGAGTTGTTCCACGTCGGCGAGCGTCTGCGAGCCGTAGACCTGCGGCTCGCGGGTGCCGAGCAGGTTGAGGTTGGGGCCGTTCAGGACCAGTGCGGTTTTCATGGAATGCGAAGGAACGTAGCGCCCGAGCTTAGCAAACTTGCAGCGGCACGCTGCTCAGCCGATGCCTTCGGCGCGGCAGAACCCGATGGCCTCTTCCCACGCCATCACCAGCGACAGGTGACGCTGGCCCGCGCCACGCCCCGCTCAGCTGCCGACACTCCCCGTCACCGGCAGCACCACGCCCGTGATGTAGCTCGAGCACACCGGCGACGCCAGGAACACATAGGCCGGCGACAGTTCCTCCGGCTGGGCCGGCCGCTTCATGTCGGTGTCCTTGCCGAATTCGGCGATCTTGCCGCGCGGTGCGTCGGCCGGATTGAGCGGCGTCCAGACCGGGCCCGGCGCCACGGCATTGACGCGGATGCCCCTGTCGATCAGGTTGCTTGCCAACGCCCTGGTGAAGGCATGGATTGCGCCCTTGGTCGCCGAGTAATCGAGCAGCGTCGCGCTGCCTTCCAGACCGGTGACCGACCCGGTGTTGATGATCGACGCGCCCCTCTTCAGGTGCGGCAGCGCCGCCCTAGCCATCTTCATGTAGCCCAGGATGTTGGTCTGAAAGGTCTCTTCCAGGCGCTCGTCGGTGAGGTCTTCCAGCGACTCCGCGTGCAGCTGGAACGCGGCGTTGTTGACCAGCACGTCGAGGCGGCCGAAGTGCTCCACGGTCTGCGCCACCGCCTGGTTGCAGAAGGAGGAGTCCTTCACGTTGCCCGGAAGCAGCAGGCATTGCCGCCCTTCCTTCTCGATGTCCCGCTTGGTCTGCCCGGCGTCCTCGTGCTCGTTCAGATAGACGATGGCGACATCGGCGCCTTCGCGCGCGAACAGCACCGAGACGGCGCGGCCGATGCCCGAGTCGCCGCCGGTAATCAGCGCCGTCATGCCCTCGAGCTTGCCACTGCCGCGGTACTGCGGCGCCTGATATTGCGGCTGCAGTTCCATCTGCGCTTCGAGGCCCGGCTTGCGCAAGTGCTGGTCGGGCATCGGGTTGGCCGGATGGGTGCGCGGGCCTGCCTGCACCGCCGTGGCGGATTTTTCCTTGCCCCGGGACTTGCCCGATGCGGCCTGGTCCTTGCGGTCCTGCTCCAGTTGCAGTTCGCGCTGCT
>JACMQP010000568.1 GCA_014376915.1 Ramlibacter sp. | reverse complement strand
GCGATGGCGCTGGCCTGCGGACCCGACCTGCTCATTGCGGACGAGCCGACCACCGCCCTGGACGTGACCATCCAGCAGCAGATCCTGGACTTGATCGGCGAGCTGGTGGCCGAGCGCGGTATGGCGCTGCTGCTGATCTCGCACGACCTTGGCGTGATCGCGCAGAACGTCGCCCACATGCTGGTCATGTACGGAGGCAGCGTGGTGGAGAGCGGGTCGACCGAATCGGTGTTCGCCCACATGACGCATCCCTACACGCGGGGCCTGTTCGCCGCGCGTCCGAAGCTGAACGCCGCGCCCGGCGCGCGCCTGGCGACCATTCCCGGCACCGTACCGGAACTGGTGGACCTGCCGCCCGGCTGCCGGTTCGCGGGCCGCTGTCGTTTCACCATCGATGATTGCTTCACCACGGTGCCGCCGCCGTTCGAAGTGGATTCCGGCCACGTCGCCCGCTGCATCCGGCTCGAGGCCGTGGCCGAAGCCGCGGCGCAGGGAGTGTACGCATGACCCCTGGCACTCCGCTGTTGCAGGTGGAGAACCTGGTGCGCGAATATTCGATGCCACGCGAGAAGCTGTTCGGCCCCGTGCCCAAGGTGCACGCGCTGAACGGCGTGAGCTTCAGCATCCAGTCCGGCCGCAGCATGGGCATCGTCGGCGAATCCGGCTCGGGCAAGTCGACGCTGGCGCGCCTGGTCATGGCGCTGGACCAACCGACCTCGGGCAGCGTGAAGCTGATGGGACGCGACCTGCATGCATTGCCCGCCGAAGAACTGCGCAAGGCCAGGCGCGACTTCCAGATGGTGTTCCAGGACCCGTACGGCTCGCTCGACCCGCGCCAGACTGTCGCGCGCATCGTCGCGGAGCCGCTGGCTGCCCAGTGCAACACCACCCGCGCCGAGCAGCGCAAGCAGGCGGCGGCAGTGCTCGACTCGGTGGGCCTGCGGGCCGGCGACATGGACAAGTATCCACACGAATTTTCCGGCGGCCAGCGCCAGCGCATCGCGATCGCCCGCGCGCTGATCACGCGGCCGCGCCTGATCGTCGCCGATGAACCGGTGAGTGCGCTCGACGTCTCGGTCCAGGCCCAGGTGCTGAACCTGATGCAGGACCTGCAGTCCGAGTTCGGCATCACGTACATGTTGATCAGCCACGACCTGGCCGTGGTGCACCACCTGTGCGAGGACGTCGCCGTGCTCTGGCAGGGGCGGATCGTCGAACAGGGACCACCCGACCGGCTGTTCCGGTCGGCGGAGCATCCGTACACGCGCGCGCTCGTCGCCGCCGTTCCCAAGGCGGATCCGGTCCGGCGCGCGCGTGCCGCGGCGACTATGCAAATCCCTCTTGCCACCCCTCGCCAAACTCAGGGATGATGCAATCCGCGCTCCCGCGCAGGGGCCTGTCGCTTTCGCCGTTCACTTTCTTTCCCTGGAGTTCCGGATCATGTTGAAAAGACGCACCGTCCTGACCACTGCGGCCATGGCCGCCATTCCGCTGGCACTGTCGCAGGCCGCCCTGGCGCAGGGCCGCAAGGATTCCATCGTGCTGGCGATGGCGCTGGAACCGCCGGGACTGGATCCGACCGCGGGCGCAGCCTCCGCCATTGCGGAGATCACGCAGTACAACATCTTCGAAACGCTGACCAGGATCAACGCGGACGGTTCCGTGGCGCCGCTGCTGGCCGAAGGCTGGGAAGTTTCGCCCGACCTGCGCACGTACACATTCCGGCTGCGCAAGGGCGTGAAGTTCCAGAACGGCGAGCCGTTCAACGCGCAGGCCGTGAAGTTCTCCTTCACCCGTGCCGGCGCCGAGAAGAGCACCAACAAGGACAAGCGCACCTTCTCCAGCATGGAGAGCAT
>JACMQP010000567.1 GCA_014376915.1 Ramlibacter sp. | reverse complement strand
GTACTGCAACCTTGGCACGCCCGACGCGCCGACCACGCCCGCCGTGCGGCGCTATCTCGCCGAATTTCTCAGCGACCCGCGGGTGGTCGAGATTCCACGGGCAGTGTGGCTGCCGATTTTGTACGGCGCGATCTTGCCGTTCCGGCCGGCGAAGTCGGCCGCTAAATACGCCACCATCTGGACCAAGGAGGGCTCGCCGCTGAAGGTGTGGACCCAGAAGCAGGCCACGCTGCTGCAAGGCTGGCTCGGCGAGCACGGCCACTCTGTGAAAGTGCGTTACGCGATGCGCTACGGCAACCCGTCGATCGCCTCGCAGCTCGACGCCCTCAAGGCCGAGGGTGCCACCCGCATTCTGGTGCTGTCGGCCTATCCGCAATATTCCGGCGCCACCACCGCCAGCGTCATCGACGCCGTCAACGCGTGGGCTGGCCGCACGCGCAACGTACCGGAACTGCGCTTCGTCAACCGCTACCACGACGATCGCGGCTACCTTGCGGCATTGGCTGCCCGGGTCCAGCGCCACTGGGACCAGCACGGCAAGCCCGACCACTTCGTCATGAGTTTCCACGGCGTGCCCCAACGCACCTTGCAGCTCGGCGACCCCTACCACTGCGAATGCCACAAGACCGCCAGGATGCTCGCGACCTGGCTGCAACTGGAACCGGCGCAGTACAGCGTCACGTTCCAGTCGCGATTCGGCAAGGCCAAGTGGCTGCAGCCGTACACCGAGCCGACGCTCGTGGCGCTGGCGCGCAAGGGCGTCAAGCGGGTGGACGTCGCCTGTCCCGGCTTCACGGCCGATTGCCTGGAGACGCTGGAAGAAATCGCGCAGGAAGCCCGCGACGCTTTCCTGGCGGCGGGCGGCAAGAGTTTCGAGTACATCGCCTGCCTGAACGGCGATCCGGCCTGGATCGGCGCGCTCGGCGCCATCGCCGCGCGCCACCTGCAAGGCTGGCCAACCGACCAGGTGTCGGACCGCTCTGCGCTCGCGGCATCGAAAGCCGCGGCGCTGGCGATGGGCGCGCAGCAGTAAGTCGTCATCCCGGTCCCGACCCCGGGACGACACCAGCGCGCGTTGACAGTCAGGCACCAGCCTCGTGCTGCTCGATGAAGCCAGCGACGAGGTCCAGTTGCCCGGGCACGTTCAGCGCCGGCGCATGGCCGCAGCCCGGAACCTCCACCACGCGGGTCAGGCCAAGCCGGCCAGGGCCGCGGCGCAGCATTTCTTCGGTCGCATCGGGCAGCACCAGGTCCGACTCCGCGCCGCGCAGGCACAGCACCGGCACGTCGATCGCGTCGTAGTGCTCCCAGAGGTCGTAATCGGTCGGGTGGTCGATGAACTGCCGCACCATCGCCGGGTCGTAGTGCGGCGTCACGCGGCCATCGGGCAGCCGCCGCATCGACGTTTCCGCCAGCCGGCGCCACTGCGCGTCGCTCAGCCAGCCGAACGGCTTGTAGACCTGCCGGTAAAACGCTTCCAGCTCGCCCATCGTGGCGAAGGCCGGCGGGTTGCCGGCGTAGGCGCGGATGCGCTCCACCGCGGGCGCGGCCAGCCGCGGCGCGTTGTCGTTCAGCACCAGGCTCTTGATCCGGCCCTTGAGCGCGGGTTGCAGCAGGCCGCCGGCGCACACGATGCCGATCGATCCGCCCATCGACGTGCCCACCCAGTGCGCGCGCGTCACCTGCAACTGGTCCAGCAGCTCCGCCGCCAGCCGCGCGTAGAACGACAGCTGGTATTCGTTGCCCGGATCCGGGCTCCACTGGCTGAAGCC
>JACMQP010000566.1 GCA_014376915.1 Ramlibacter sp. | reverse complement strand
GCGGATCAGGCCGGGTGCGGGCATGGTCGCCAGCAGGAAGCCCAGGCCTTCGACACCCCGCAGCAGCAGCAGCTGCGAAGCCTGGTCGGCCCAGACTCCGAGCGCACTGGCGCCGGCGAGCAGTGTCAGGCCGGTGATCATGGTCCGCCGCAGCCCCATTCCATCGGCGAGCAGCCCGACCGCGACGCCCAATGCCATTCCGGCAAGTTGCACCAGCGACAGCAGGAAGCCCGCCTGCAGCAAAGTGACGCCGAGCGCGTCGCGCAGAGCCGGCAACGCGGCCGGCAGCTTGCCCACATGCAGCGCGGCACAGACGCCGGCCAGGATCACCAGCCACTGCGGCTGCAGCCGCTTCATCGCGGTCAGGCCAGCAGCCTGCTGCCGGTCAGCCGCTCGTGCTCGCGACCGGCGAATCGATCGGTCATGCCTGCGATGTAATCGGCAACGGCACGGGATGTGTCCTCCCGCGCGGCGAAACCCGCCTGCATCTGGGCTGGCTCGGCGCAATAAGCATCGAACAGTTCGCGCACCACCCGCTTGGCCTGCACCGTGGTCTGCGTCACCTGCGGATGGCGGTACAGGTTGCGCATCAGGAAGCTCTTGAGCGCGCTGGACCGCTCCCGCATCGCATCGCTGAAGCGAACCAGCGGTTCGCTGGCGCGTACTTCATCGGCGCTGGCCGGTCTGGCGCGGGCGATCGCGGCGGCGGTGGCGTCGATCACGTCGTAGACCTGGGCGCTGAGCATCCGCCGGATCGCCTCGTACAGTAGCCGGCGCCCGTGCAGCCCGGGATAGTCGACCAGCGCCGCCAGGGCATGCTGCTGGAACAGGTCCACCGCTTCCAGCTGCTCCAGTGTGATGAGCCCCGAGCGCACGCCGTCGTCGATGTCGTGCGCGTTGTACGCAATTTCGTCGGCCAGATTGCAAAGCTGCGCTTCGAGCCCGGGCTGACTGCGCTCCAGGAAGCGGCGGCCGACGCCGCCGGGCTCGGCCAATTCGAGCCGCTGCGCATTGGCGCGCGAGCAGTGCTTCAAGATGCCCTCGCGGGTTTCGAAGGTGAGGTTCAGGCCGTCGAACGCCGGGTAGCGCTCCTCCAGCCGGTCGACCACCCGCAGGCTCTGCAGGTTGTGTTCGAAGCCGCCGTGCGACCGCATGCAATCGTCCAGCGCGTCCTGACCTGCGTGGCCGAAGGGCGTGTGGCCGAGATCGTGCGCCAGCGCCACCGCCTCGACCAGGTCCTCGTTCAATTGCAAGGAACGGGCGATGGAGCGTCCCAGCTGGGCCACTTCCAGCGAATGGGTCAGCCGGGTGCGGAACAGGTCGCCTTCGTGGTTGAGGAACACCTGGGTCTTGTAGACCAGCCGGCGGAACGCGGTGGAATGGACGATCCGGTCCCGGTCGCGCTGGAACTCGGTGCGCGTCGGCGCCGCCTGCTCCGGATGGCGACGGCCGCGCGACCGCGCCGGGTCGCAGGCGAAAGGTGCCAGGCTCACCGCTCGACTCCATCAGCGGTTACGGGCAGCACTGCGCAATCACCTCGCGCACCACGGCATCGGGGGCACCCCGCACGGCCGCATGGCCGGGCCGGTCGATCACGACGAAGTTGATCGCTCCCGCCTTTGCCTTCTTGTCGACGCGCATGAGCTCGAGATAGCGATCCGCGCCGAGTTTCGGCCCAGTGACCGGCAATCCGGCCTTGCGGATCAACTCGGTCAGGCGCTGCACGAAAGCTTCGTCCACGCCGCCCAGGCGCTGCGAGAGGCGGGCCGCCATCACCATCCCG